>JAFXRI010000038.1 GCA_017526445.1 Ruminococcus sp.
GCATAAATTTGACGCAGGCGGGCGAGCGAAGACCAATTCGCTTTTCGCCCGGCAAGGAAAATTTGTGTGCTATGACGGAAAATATGCAAGCAGATGACGTGCAGAGGCGCAAGCCGCGGGTTGTGCGGTGTTGCCTTTATTTCAGGTCTGCCCTGAGTATCTCCGAAACGGTCCGGAAACCGTATTTCTCGTAAAATGCTTTTGCATCGTTGCCGTCAACGACTCTTATCTCTATCCTGAGAGCGCCGTCCTGTTTGAGTGTATCCACAGCCCAGTCCATGAGCTGTTTGCCGTATCCTTTTCCGCGGCATTCTTTAAGCACGATCAGTATATCGATATGTCCCTCGGCACCGATGCGGTCTGTCTTACTGAATCCGACTATTCTGCTGCCGTCCTCGATGACAGCTATCCTTGACTTACCGCTGAGGACAGCCTGCTCAAAGGCGGCCAAAGACTCGGAATAAGGCTTCTTGGGAAAACATCCCTTGAAATTGACCGATACCTCGTTGTGATGCTCCGCAAGCTGTCTCAGACACTCTTCAAGCTTGTAAACTTCATCGTGAGCGATCTCTCTCATATCCATTTCCGGATGTTCCTTTCTTCTGTCATATACTTCTGTAATAAGAAAAACTATATCAGCTTTTTTGACATATAGATCACATCGCTCATAGGGTTATGATAGTAAGGCTCGCAAACCTCAAACCCCATTTTGTGATAAAGCGAAACTGCGGCTTTCAGCGGCTCGATAGTATCAAGCACCATTTCTTCGTAGCCGGCAGCTGCCGCACGGCTGACTATCTCGCTCACAAGCAGTTCGCCCAGGTGACGGCCTCGGTTTTCGGGACGCACATACAGCCGTTTCATCTCACAGCGCCTCTCGCTGCGGCGGTGATATGCCACCATTCCAAGGACTCTCCCCTCCTCGACAGCCGCAATGAGCTCTCCGGCAGGCGGGGTATATTTTGCTGATATGTCAGTAAGCTCTCCCGACAGGTCCTGAAAGCTCAGATCCCTGCCAAGACTGTTTGTGTATTCGATTATGAGCTCCTTGATCTGCGGAAGATAGTCTGCACCGTTTCTGATCTCGATCATCTGATGTTTCCCACCGTCCTTGGGAAGAAGATAACGTCTCTGATATTGCTGATGCCGGTCATATACATAATAAGTCTTTCAAATCCAAGGCCGAAACCGCCGTGAGGAACAGAGCCGAATCTTCTCAGATCGAGGTAATCGGCATAGGGTTCGAGGCTCATTCCGCGCTCATTCATAGCTGCAAGCAGCTTGTCGAGGTCAGCTTCTCTCTCGCTTCCGCCGATGATCTCACCTACGCCCGGTACGAGCAGATCGACTGCGGCAACAGTCTTGCCGTCGGGGTTCTGCTTCATATAGAACGACTTGATCTCCTTCGGATAGTTGGTAACGAAGACCGCCTTCTTGAAAACTTCCTCTGAGATATAACGCTCGTGCTCAGTCTGGAGATCGCAGCCCCACTCCACGGGGTACTGGAAATCCTTGCCGGATTTTTTAAGCAGCTCGATAGCCTCGGTATAGGTGCATACGCCGAAATCGTGGGAGATAAGCTCTTCCATCTTGGCGATAAGGCCGTTCTCGAAGTGCTGGTCAAAGAACTTCATCTCATTGGGACAGCGGTCAAGCACCTGACGGATGACGAACTTTATCATACCCTCGGCTTCCTCGATAACATCCGGCAGCTCAGCAAAGGCGATCTCCGGCTCGATATGCCAAAACTCGGCAACGTGGCGGGGTGTGTTGGACTTCTCTGCTCTAAAGGAAGGCCCGAAGGTGTATATCTTACCGAAGGCCATAGCAGCCATTTCGCCTTCAAGCTGACCGGACACCGAGAGACCGGCTCTCTGGCCGAAGAAGTCATTTGCGAAATACTCCTCCTCCGATCTTACCGAAGGATCGTAGCCAACAGTCGTCACCTGGAACATCTCACCCGCGCCCTCGCAGTCGGAACCGGTAATGAGGGGGGTATTCACATATACATAATGTCTGCTCTGGAAATACTCGTGCAGTGCAGCCGCAGCAACAGATCTTACTCTGAACACAGCGTTGAAGGTGTTGGTCCTGCCGCGGAGATGAGGCATAGTGCGAAGGAACTCGAGAGTATGGCGCTTTTTCTGCAAGGGATACTCCGGCGGGCAGACGCCCAGCACTTCAATGCTCTCAGCATTGATCTCGGGAGTCTCATTCCTGCCCTCTACCACCTTTCCGGTGATCTTCAGCGAGGTACCCAGCTTCAGTGCTTCATCAAGAGCGATGCCTGACTCCTTCTCAATAACGATCTGCAGATGCTTGAGGGTAGTACCGTCGTTGAGCTCGATAAAAGCCACATTCTTGGAATCTCTCGAAGTACGAACCCACCCGCAGACAGTGGTGTTCTGTCCCAGCAGGCTCTTATCCTCAAATACTGTTCTGATGTCCGTGTGTTTCATAGCGATCTTTCCTTTCAGAATTATTACAAACAAAAAAGCTTCCGTCCCAATACAGGACGAAAGCATTACTTCCGTGGTGCCACCTGAATTACCGCAGGCATATAATCCATGATAATTATCAAGACCTGCGATCTCTCATACGCTGTAACGTGCGTAACACGACTCCCCTACTAAGGCACTGCCCTTTCGGCTTGCTGCTCGGGAGTGTTATTCACGGGGCCTCTTGTACGCGGCTCACACCTAATCCGCGCTCTCTGTGACAGAACTGCCTGGCTACTTCTCTCCGTCATTGCATTTCAACATAGGCTTATTGTACCACTTTTATTCTGACTTGTCAAGAGGGGGAGCTATTTTTTTCAAAGCAAAAGCCCGGACCTTGCCGGTCCGGGCAGTTATCGCTCTCAAACTCTCAGCCTTACAGCGAATTGAGTTTCTTCTGCAGCTCTATCATATGGTTACGGCAGGCTGTGATCTCGCCGGTGTACTTATTGAACCACTCAACATCCATTTCATCCGGCGACTCCTGTAAAAGCACGGCCTGTACAAGTGCGGACTGAGATCTCGAACGCTTGCGCTCGATCTCCTCGATAGTCTGCCGACAGATCTTTATTTCCTTTTTGAGCTTACTCTTCTCGCTCATTGTTACCTCACCTCTCCTGTTAATTTCCTTTGAGCTCCACCGATTCAAAGATCGCCTTGGCTTCTTCATAGCCCTTGTCAAGTCCCGACAGTATATCGGCAATCGCCTTTTGCAGGTCTTCGAGCTTTGTTTTCATCTGCACCGGGTACTTTATCAGGCAGGTGCTTATTTCGTTTATGATGATCTGCTTGTCGGTAAAATCGTCTATCAGGAATGCATACGATCCGGCGTTGGCCATATACACTGTTATCCTTGTGTAATGGTAATCGTGATCGCCCTCGGCATCCAGATATATCGCGATCTCTTCGTTCACGTGTCCGAGTTCGGTATTATACTGCCTGCGGTAGGTCTCCTGAACGCGGTGTGTTTCGTCTATAAAGAGGCCGATGAATACTGCCAATGCGATAAGCGTGATAACGAGCAGAACGATCGCGGTTATCATTCGCCTTTTCATTATCTTATCTTGGTTCATTCTTCTTCACCTCTTCGGAGACATAGCCCTGCTCAGCGAGCCTGCGCTTTTCCTTTTCGATCTCTTCACGTATCAGTTTCTGTCTGTTCTCCTCAGCGAGCTCCCGCTTTTCCTCACGGATCTTCTTTCCGATCTTTGCTATCGACCTCACCTCAAACAGTGCGGCGATCACTATCGGGATTATTACAAGCAGCATCAAAAGCTTTCTGCCGCTGCCGAAGGATCTCAGCCAGATAAAGAAACGTGTTTTTCCGGTGTACTTTCCAACGATCTTTTCCGGATCGGCTGGCACAGAATCCTCGACGGTATTGGCGTCTCCGCGCGTCTCAAATGAGCCGTCCTCATTCACGCCGATGATCCTGTGCGTAACGAGCTTGCCTTTGATGTCCTCGCTGTCCGAATAGAATGCGATCACATCTCCGACCTTGAGCTCTTTCGTATCCGTACTCTCTACGATAATGAAGTCTCCCTCGTGTATCGAGGGCTCCATACTTCCGGTCACGACCTGCAGGACGCTCTTGCCGAACACGCTTACGGGCTTGCCTCTTGATGCATTTATCATCACATAGGCACAGAACCCGATCACTGCCAGCAGAATGACTGTAAGGATAATGTCTATCACTCTGCTCCTGCGGATCTTTCCTTCCGTTACGGCTTCGTCACTGCTTTTTTTTTTGCCAACAGCCTCAGCGACCTCATTTCTGAGTCTCCTGCGCTCCTCGCGGTTGCGTCTGATCTTCTCGAACCTGCTTACATGGTACTCTCTGTACAGGCGCTTCATCTCAAGATCGATCTCACGCTGCTGCTCGGGAGTACGCTTCGGCGGAGTATATGTCGGCTTCGGTCTGCTCTTGGCTTCGAGCTTGCGCTTCTTCTTGAACTTTCTGTCGGACCTCCACCGCATCAAACGGTACTTGAAGGTGCCGGCATACTTCCTGTAGTAGACCTCCATAGCATCGCGCTCGGCGGCCTCTTTCTGTCTGATGCGCTTCTTTTCCTCGAGGTCGGCCCTGAGTTTCTTGTAATCGGGATCGTCGGTATCCGCGGGTATGATATGGAACCAGTACGCGAGGATATACCTGAACAGTCTTTGCAGCAGTCTGATAGGATTCTTTGAATACTCCCACCTGATCTGCTCGAAGGGTTTGGCCTCGAACTTCTGCCTGTCGGCTTTCAGGCGTTCTGCCCGTTCGCGCTCGAAGCGTTCCTTTTCCTTCTTCTGCTGTTCGAGCTTCATCCTTGCGGCAACCGCTCTCGGATCCTCGAACTCCGACTTGTTCTCTCCCTCTTCTTCCTCCATTGCCTCCCGGACCTGCTTTACCTCAGCCTCGGTCACTTCGGCATAGGCCTTCTTCTCAAGCTCCTCCTCGTTCTCGATCTCGCTGAGCTTATCTGCATCGATTCCCTCAGCCTCACCGAGCTCGGAGCGCATCTTCATCTTATTGAGCAGAACTCTCTCACGTTCAGCCGCAGCACGTTCTTCTTCCTCGCGCTTCTTTCTGGCTTCCTCTTCAAGTCTTCTCTGCTCTTCGAGCTTAGCCTGCCTTTCGGCTTCCGGCCTTGCCCTTTCTCTTTCTTCTTCTTCCTGCTCACGCCGCTTCTGTTCCAGAAGCTCCTGGATCCTGCGCTGTTCTTCTTCCTGCTCGCGCTGTATCCTCTCGCGCTCCTCGCGCTTGGCTTCTTCTATCCTGCGAAGCTCCTCCTGACGGCGAAGCTCCTCCTGGCGGAGCCTTTCGGCCTCCTCCTCGGCGGCCAACTTTGCCCGGCGTTCCTTTTCACGCTCGGTCAGATACGCCTTTTCGATCTTGATCGCTTCGCTGATCTGTGTGAACACCTGCGTCATATTCTTCGGCAGTTTTCTTGTCAGCTTCAGTTCTCCGTCGGCGGCGATATACCCGACCGCTGCTTCTGTCTGGATACTGTAATCCGAGGCGATCTCCTTATCGAAGTGCTTGACGAACTTCGGTGCAAGCGCCTTGGATTTCTGAGTTTTCAGTGCTTCGAGATCCTTGCCTTCCTTATCGGTATAGGATCTGAAGAGAAGCAGATTCATTACCACAAGCTTATAGAAATCCTCTATATATCTGTTCTCGGGCTTAACGGCTGTATTTTCCACGTTGATCTCATATCCGACCTTGTCATAGCTCTCAACGTACTGCCAGAGAGCGAGACAGGCTTTCAGTTCCACGTTCTTCATGATCGCGTTGGTCCTCATGACCGGCGGTCTGATGAACGTGTTGCCCAGAGTCATACACAGCTCCGAGCCCTTATAGCCTTCAATGATCTTCTTGAGCTTTTCAACTCTCTGCCAGATAGTGAAACCGCTCTCGTCAGTAGATTCAAGGCTGTCGGAGGTCTCGATCTTCAGCTCGATCTTCATTCTTCCTCCCGCTCCGTCATCTATCGAGGTGTCGTATCCCATAGTATAGACTTCCTCGTCCTTAGCGACCTGAGCCAGCTTTTCGTATCTGGTATTGATAAAGATATACAGCCTGTCGATAAGCGTATTAACGAATTTATTCTCATATGTCATAAAGCTTTCTTCCTTATGTACATTGAGTATCTTCGAGGGAGTTATCTTCCCTGTACGCCTGTCGATGCTCTGGATAAAGTCGGTATGCTGAGCGAGGTGCTTGACAGACTCGACTGTTATCTTTCTTGATCTTTCTATCGGGACGATCTCCTCAACGTCCTCGATAGTTCTGCTTGGATTTCTAAGTACATTATCGACATGGATCAGGCCGTTCTCGATCGTTTCCACCCAGGAAACGTCGATAGCCTTAGCCATAAGCTTGCGGTTAAAGGCGAAGGTACTCCGGCTTTGCTTCAGGAGCTGGTCGAGCGATCCGAACAGCTCGTCGTCGCCAAAGGCTTTCACAGCCTCTTTAAAATCCGTATACCAGTCGTCATAACTGCTGTTCAATCGTTCTCACCGTCCTTTCGCGATACCCGTTCCGGAGCTCACCGCCCCGCCGGATATTTGATAGTGTACTTACAAAGGGTGATCATCAGAACAGCTTTTGCAGTCTCTCGAGATAAGCGATAGACTCATTCATCTTGTTCTTTCCAAATGATTTATTAATGTACACAACAAGCTCTCTGAGCTCGTCACGCAGCATTGCAAGGTTAAGGGATTCAAACTTACGGAAGATCTTGGTCGCCAGCACATAGTCGATACCGTCCAGTTCCTCACCGCCGCAGGCCACATAAACAGGAACGAACAGTCCCATTTGCTTAAGGATACGGTTACCGAAAGCCACTCGCAGCTTTTCGATTACCCACAGGTCAAGCTGCTGTATCTTTCTGAGGTTCTCCTGAGAGATCGGGAAAGACTCGAACGCTGTATCGAACAGCTGCTGCAAATGATCGTAGCCGAGGTTGATCGGTCCCTGCTCGGGAGCATCGAAAGCGATACCCTTCGCATCGAGGTTGATAGGCTGGGCACGGTCATATACCTTATCAGAGATAGCATATGTCGAGTCGTCGTTATTAGCCGTACCGATATACCATACATTCTGCGGGATGACCAGCTTGCCGCGGTCGAGCCTTATCGGGTCGGTGCTCCAGGAATTGGGCACGATATCCAGCTCCCACTCATCGGCGTTAGGCATTTCGAGTATTGACAGCATTTCAGCAAAGTAATACTCGATACGGGCGATATTCATCTCATCGAGGAGTATCAGGTTAACGTCGTTGTTATAACCTGACGAATAGATCCTCTTGAGGACTTCCGTTTCATTGAAGTTCTTGGTAAATTCGTTGAAGTAACCGAACAGCTCGGTACGGTCACGCCACGAAGGCTGTACCGAAGCGATGGTAGTATCGTTCTGCAGGAACTTACCGAAGGAGTAAGGCAGCGATGTTTTACCGGTACCGGAGATACCCTGGAGTATGATGAGCTTGGTGGAAGCCATACCCGCGATAAAGAGTCTTATTGTCTTTATGTCATAATACAGGTGCATCTTCGAGCAGGCGAAATTGCGGTAAGCCTCGCAGAGCTGCTCCAGTGTGATCTCGTTGTCGTACTCCGGCGGAGTATAGTTCTTATAGAAGCTGTCCACTTCAAGCAGACGCGAGAAACGTCTGTCGGCGGTCTGGACAACGCCGTCCTCGACGACAGCGGCTTCTCCGCCTTCGCCCTCGCCCTGATAGGGGACCTCACCGCCGGCATAGGAAAGACCGGATGCGCCCACAGGCAGCCCCATCTGGGCGACCTTCATAGCCATGATCTCGTCCTTCTCCTTGGTCATCTTCAGCACCTGTCTCTGCAGGTCCGAGATCTCTTCCAGCAGGTCCTCGTTCGATACGATGGAATGGCGGAAGCGGATATACTTTCTGATTATGAGCACGATTATAAAGGCTATCAGCACATAGATCGCAATGACTATGATGATCGCCAGTATCGCCAGTATCCACCCGACGACTCCGAAATCAGTCGAGTAGCTTTTGAATATCTCTATGTAATTTTTGATATTGAAGATCTGTGCAATACCTCGTCCGATGCCTGAGAATATGTAGCCGAAGCCTTTGAGCATTTCGGACATGAATGCAAAGAACCATCTTAGAAATTCGTTCATACTTCTCTCCGATCAATATTATTATTTCTCAGCGTCCTCTTGTTTTTCCGGAGCATTGTCCGCTTCATCTTTTTCCTGAGCATCCTTATTTTCACCGGTATCCGTGGCCGGAGCATCCGCTCCTGCGTCATCCTCAGTTTTGCCGGTCTCCGGGGCCGGAGCATCCGCTCCGGCATCGTCCCCGCCGGGGAGCTTTCCTCCGTTCTGCGAAGCGAGGTATTCCTCGATAGCCTTTCTCTTGATCTCCTCTTCATCAGACTCTGTCAGCTTGGGCTTTCTTACCTCCATCAGAGTTACGATGAACTTATACAGCTCGAACAGGAAGAACAGAGCCATCGGGATAATGATGCATACGAAGAAGCCCGTCTTAGTGCTCAGGAACCTCATCACCTTACCGAAACCGGGTAATCTGGCGCCTGTCCACTTTCCTATAACATCTCCTGCATATGCCGGCATATCATCGTCAAGGCCGTTGTTATCGCCTCGTGTAACAAAGCTTCTGGAATTCTCAGCCTCGTTTATTTCCACGATCCTATGCGTATTCTTGACTCTCTTTCCGTCAATGATCGTCCAGAATGTAATGACATCGCCCTTCTCGAGGGTATAGATGTCGTCCACCTCGCGGCAGATGATAAGGTCATCGACCTTGAAGGTCGGCTCCATCGAAGGAGATTCAACGGTCAGCGGAATAAACCCGAACAGGTTTGCCACGCCGTTGTTGCGGTCCGACGAAAAAACTATTATGGTAATGAGCAGCGCGAATATCAAAAGCACCCACGCCAGTACATTCAGAACGATTTTAAGAACTCTTTTCATATTTTACTTCTCCCCTGCGTTAAGTTGATTCTACGATCTTGAATTCCATGCCGAGCTTCATTGTGCCCCCGATAAGATCGTCCAGACAGTCCGGATCATTTCCTTCAAGCCAGATCACGATAGTGAACTTGTCCTTTGCCTTCGGCTCAAAATCCTCGTGCTTGGTCTTCATCACGATCGTGGATGAAAGGAACTCACTGTCACAGTCTGATTCCTTGCCGGAACCGTTCGACTTGGTCTTGCCGTAAATAGTCTTTTCGCCGTTCTGGTAAACTGCGATGCGGACCGCTTCATCGACGCCCTGTGTGACATTTTCTATATTCATCTGACCTTCGTAGGTAACGGTATCGCTTCCAGCGTTTATCAGATAGAATGTATAGGCGATATAGCTCTCTCCGTTATGACTTCCGTTTATCATATCGAGGTTATCCGGCAGATCCTTACCGCTGATATTCGTCATATCATAGACGATATCGGCGTTGAGCACCGAGATCGTATTCTCGAATTCGGGGATCTCCGACAGCGTCAGACCCTGACGCATCATATCGTACTTGTTGATCTTGACCGTAAAGCTGCCATACTTGTCATAGAAATACGCAATAGCATAGGCAATAGCAACGATCGCTATAAGAATAATGGCAAGAAGCGCGAGTATCCGCGTTATCACGACATACCGCTTGACCTCTTTCGAACGGCGCCGGAGGGCAAGGACGTCAACTACCTTATTCTTTCCTTCATTTTTCCCTGCCAAAATGATTCTCCTTTCCGACAAGTTTATATCTACTCATCATTTTTCTTTCTCACAAACCTTTCGGAAACATACTTGCCTATCAACGGGCCTGCAAAATAGCTGCATCCATAGCCGTAAAGCTGTTCGACCTGACGGCTGTTGGCCACTCCGTCGGCTATCGGCTGAGAGTCCAGCTCGGTCACGAAGTCGATTATCGACTTCACTGCACCGTCTGATCTTTCGCTCCTGCCCAGGAACTGTGTGACCTCCGGAGACAGCAGCACGAAATCCACATTAAACTCCGACAGCTTCATCATCGGACAGCTGTCCGCTCCGAAGCCGGTGAGCATAAAGTGGAAACCACGGTTCCTCAGGTTCTTGAGCACTGAGGATGCCATACCGTCCTGCTCCTCCAGCAGCTTTGCAGAGAGCGCAAAGCATATCTTATTGGTGCTGACCTCAAACTGGGAGCAGAAGCCCATAAGGTTGCGCTCAGCTCTGATGTCTCTCAGATACTCAGCGGGCATATAGACCGAAACCCACTCAAAATGTATGTCTCTCTCAATAAACTTATTACAAGACTCCATGGCCTGAGCTACCTCAAGCTCAAAGAGTGTAACGCACTGGTTGGTGACCTCGGCCACGTCCCTGAAATTCTCGGGAGTAAGCGTCCCGAGGCCGGGAGTGTTCAGCCGAGTCTGCGACTGGAAAAAAATGATATTACCGCTTGAAGCGTCCCTTATGGGGCGGTAGTAGAGCTCGACGGCACGCAGTCCTCCCACTAAGGTCTGTATCTCATCAGCCATTGCCGCACCTCCCGAATAATTCTTAACACAGTTACTCTATTCTATTATACAACATTTTGCACAATTTGTCAATCACAACAAACAAATTTCTCTGAATAAAATACAAAAAATCCCTTTTCGCAATAAATGCGAAAAGGGACGTCGATAACATATAATCTCACAGGCTGCTCGCCTCTGCCGAAGGCTCTTCGGGAGGCGTTTTTTCAGTTTCCGGAGGCACCGGCCTCAGGCACTCGGAGTAAGCAAGCCCCAGGAGAATGAAAACAAAGGGCGTAGTGTAGTATATCGCCACTCCCACCAGTGAGGACACCAGATAGCATATCGCCGCAAAGAAGCAGATCAGCGCGGTCCTGGAAACCGTGAGCTTGCGCTTGAAGACCCGCCAAAGCACCAGCAGGCAGGATGCGATATACAGCAGAGTCACAGGGATGCCGAAATTCTCGGCGTACTGGAGTACCTCGTTGTGAGGAGTACCCACGCCGTGCGTGTTGAGCATTCCCTCCACGCCGAAGCCGAGTATCGGGTGTTCCGGGATGTTCTTGACGGTATTGACCCAAAGGCGCCATCTTGACGAGCCGGCTTTCGCGGTCTCATCCGCAAGAGGATCTGACACGATCTTTCCGATATCTCCCCCGAGAGTACCGAGACTGGAGACCACCGTGTCGTACTTTATGCTCATAAGGCCTGTTATCACGGCGAACCCGACAAGCAGCAGAACTGCGAAAAGCCGCTTTTTCTTCTCCCATACAAGGCAGAATATAAGAAAGCAGATCAGCGCGGCCAGCACAGCGAGGTACGGCCCGAGCGAGTTGTTTATGATAAGTGAAACAAGCGCCGTAACTGCGGAAACTCCCGAAAAAATGCGCAGGAACAGGTTTTTCTCATAGACAAGCAGCAGAGCCGAAACGATTATAGTCACAGCGAGGTAATAGCCGTAGTGGTTGGAGTTGTGGAACACCGCCACCGTTTTTCCGCCTCCGACAAAGAACTTTATCGGAGTGAACCAGTTGTTCACAAGAGCGAGAACATTCACCGGGAAGGCCGAGAATACCATTACATAAAGCAGCACCCGCTTTGCCCTCTGTGAGATGAGGAACATCCCGCAGAAAAAATAAGCAAAGGCATAAAGAATGTAGGAATAAATGCTCTCGTGCATATAGGGGTGGCCGGTGAGGTCGTACTCGTTGGCGCCGCGGATGGCGGTGACGAGGACTATCCCCAGGGCAAAGAGCATAAACATCATCCAGGGGACGATCCTGCCCAGGTTCCCGAGGATATCCTCTTTCAGCTTTTTGCGGTCACGGATGAATGTATATATGCAATAGATATACAGCACCGCAGCGATGAAATGCACCGCAACGTTTATGTACTGTATCATCCCGTAATACATTTTGACATTATGGGTGCTGTCATTTGACGAGCCATAGACCCACGCCTCGCTGCCCGCCTGTTCGATAAGGCGCACGAACACCTGAATGAGCGGCGAAGCCACAAAGATCGCCAGTGCAAAAAAAGCGAGCCCCGAGGCGATCAGCCTCAGTGCCTTTTCGCGGGACTCCGCCCGTTCTTTTTTCTGAATAAGCTCCCATATCTCATTTTCACGGTCGGTCATTGCGTCACTTCCTTTTATGACATTATACCATAGCCTGGGGCAGAATGTCAATAAAAACCCCCGCCGTGGCGGGGGTAAATTGGTTATTTGTGATTTATAATACTAATTCAAATTATGCGTCAACCTTCGAGAACTTAAGATTAATCGACCAATCCTGGCCAGCAGTCTCGTTCCAGCAATCAGGATCTTCGCCTTCGATCCATACACGAACTATAACCTGAGTAGAAGCTCCATATGAAGTTCCCTTTCCGTTAGCCAAAGTGAACATTGTAGAAGTTCCGTCATACTTAACAGGTGTTCCATATACTCCAGACGTTCCAGTTACCGAGTCAAGAGCCTTATTCTTATTTTCATTTGTCTTTGTTCCTGAACCATTATTGGCATCTCTGTCATACCAGTTAAGTACAGAGCCACTGCCATATGCAGAATCTCCAACCTGAAGCAGACCAGTGCCGCTGCCAGCAAACGAAGCTCCGTTTTTATCGAGGATTGCAACACGAACAGCCTTATATAGCTTTTCGCCATCTGCAGTAGCATTATCAGCCTCTGCAAGCGGATCAACTGCATCACTATTAGCTACATCCTTAACATATGCACTAACCTTAAGACTAACGCCTTCCTTGCTTGATGTTCTGAGCCAAACAGGAATATCTACATAATAGCCATCATCATTCGTATCATTCCAAGCAGTTGCCTGACTGTATCCACTCCAAGTGCCACTTCCGTCTTGCTTATTAGTGGATTCATACGGGAAAGCTGTAGCGTTTAATTTTCCTGTTCCGGACGGTTCAGTTTGTGCTACGGCTGCATCTGCGGCCAAATAGAACTTGGCATTAGGATCAACTGTTTTACCTACACCGTTTGCATCAGGTGTAAAGATAATATCTTCACCCTTTGTCGACGAAGCAGGAATAAGTTTTCCAAAGCCATAATACTTACTAATATCTACAGTATTTGACCAGTCAATAGCATCATAATCCGTATTTTCTCTCGGAGCAGTAACCGTACCCGAACCGGTCTTCATAACAAAACCAGTACTATTACCAAGAGCACCCTCTAATTCTTTTGTAGAAACAGCATTACTATCGGAAGTCTTTCCTATCTGACCAATAGATATCTGAACATCTTCAGGAACTGTCGCTGTCATCTGAATATTCTTGACCTCAACCTCACGGCTCATTGTGAACCATGCGTATGTTGCTGCCGAAAGCATAACGGCGGACATTGCGAGCATACCCGCTGCGGGGAATAGTTTCTTCTTTGCAGAAGCCTTTTTCTTTGTGTTTGCCATAATTCATTTTCCTTTCATACATTTATTTCGGCCTTAGGTCGCCGATGACCCTTTCATAATTCTATAAAATACAATGCCTTGCGTGTACTTTATCTTGTTATTATTATAATGGATTTTGTTCCCAATGTCAAGCCTTTTGGGATTTGTTCATATTTTTAACGGCTATTTCTATCAAATATACAAAGCCGGTATGCATTAATTTGTCATATTGCACAACATTGTTGACTTCCAATATGCTGATTATTACAATGTGCATACTTTTAACTAATTTACATCAAGCTTCCCTGCCCTGGCATAAGCTTCGAAACAGCGCGTAGATCCCGCCGAAAGCCTTGATCGCCGGATACTTTTTAACATTTCGTTCTTATCCTCCCGGCTATGTACATTTTGCACAATGCATAAGCCCGCAGAGATGTGACATACTATCCCCAAAGGGGGAAGGAATATGCTCGGATTTATTATCGGCACCTTTGTCGGCGGGGCCGTAGGAGTTACAACGATGTGTATGTGCCGCATTGCCGGCGACGAGGACAGGCGCACCGAAGCCCTCACCGAGGATGAAAATGAGCATCCCTCCTGACCGGAGAGATGCCCGTTATCCTCATATTATCGAGATAAAGAACTCAACTTCTCCGAAGCCGAAAGCCACCGGGATGCAGAAAGCCTTCTGCGTGAAGCCCACTGACGTATCGCGGTAATAGCTCTGCGGATCAAGGCTGAGCTCGATACCCAGCTGATTGGACTCATTCACCACGAACAGGCCGTTATTGACATTGAGGAACTCCCCGACCACTTCGTTTACATACTCGTCAACCTCGGTGAAATGCTCCTTTGCGAAGCGCTCGGCAAAGGCGAGGTACTCGTCACGGGGAGAAGCGATAGCCAGCTCGGCAGTGTACTTGCCGTGGAGCTTCTGACAAACGATGTACTGTCCCTCCGCTTCCTTGGCGAGGGAGGACTCGATAGGCGTGAAATCGTCGCCTATGAATCTTATAAGATTCTTGAACAGCAAGGTCACATACTCGGTATAGATGCGGGCGTTCTCGGCAGTATTGAAATGGTAGAAGTCCTTGACGATAGCCGAGAGCTTGTCGTTCTGATTATTGGATATATCGTCGTCCGAGAGCTGATACTGAGCCTTGTATGCCGAGATAGCAGCCTCGAACTCCGCATTTGACAGCGAACCGTTATTGACGAGCGTCTGTCCCAGCAGCAGATAGTCTGTGGGCTGCTCGGACAGGAGCCTATCCACATCGTCGGCGGTGAGGTATCCGAGATCGACGCACAGGTCGCCGAAACGCTTATCCACGGACTGCTGTGCAACGTTGACGTGCTCCACCTGCTCGGCAGTCATAAGTCCCGCATTGATAGCAAGCACACCGAGTCTCATACGGGTATTCTTCTTATCGTCTATCGCCTGAGCAAGAGTTTCGGGCGAAACGAGCTTATTATTGAGCAGGAAAGCTCCAAAGAATTGTGCAAACATCAGACATTCTCCTTTCGCTTACTTCATTGCATTGCGTATGATCTTTTCGACCTGGGCATCGTCAATAGGCTTCTGCACGAAATCGTAAGCTCCGAGAACGATAGCCTGCTTCAGATGGCTCTGCGTACCGACAGACGAAGCCATAACGACCTTAGCGGTGCTGTCATATTCCTTGATAGCCTTCAGCGCCTCAATACCGGTGAGCTTGGGCATAACGATATCCATAAACACGAGATCGGGCCTGTTCTCCTTGTATTTGACAACTGCTTCTTCGCCGTCAGCCGCCTCGGAGATATTCACAATACCCAGCGAGGAAAGAAACATCCCGAGCTTTTTACGCGCAAACATCGAATCGTCGCAAAGAAGTATTTTTATGTCTTTGAAATCCATAAGTAATTCCTCCCAAAATATGGTATCCCGTGTTCAGGCGCACAGCTCCATAAAACACAGTATTATACATATAGTATTTTACCACAAAACAAATAAAAAATCAAGGGGGTGCGCAAGATTTTTTGTTGTAAATGTGCATAAATTTTACAGCGGCTTTTTTTGCGTTATGCCCTTGACTTTGTCACGCCGGTATGTTATAATGTGATTTGTGATATTCGCCGGTGTGATGGAATTGGCAGACGTGACGGACTCAAAATCCGTTGGTGGCAGCACCGTGCGGGTTCGACCCCCGCCACCGGCACCAGCAATGCCCCCGCTGAGACAGCTCAGCGGGGGCAAAACTTTTGGCAAAGAGTGAAAAAACTCCTCCCCGATCGCGGGAGGAGTTTTTTTGAAAGGATAGTTGTTCTCTATATAAACCACACCGGTCCTGCCGCGTCCGGCCGGTCCGTCGCCGGTGACTACTCGGCAGAGGTATCGTCAGTTTCCTCACTGCTCTGCCCGTCTTCACTGCTATCTTCGGATATGCTTTCCGTATCTGAATTTCCCGCTTCCGACGAACTCATCCCCTCAGTCGATTCTTTGGGATCGAGAGGCTGGAGGGTATCGTGATCGAGTTCGACGGTCCCGCTGAACAGCGTCATGCCTGTTTCAGACTCGTCCGCAAGGGCTTTCAGCGTAACGTCCATAACGTAGCCGCCTTTGTACTCGGCATCTATACCGTAAACAAAGCTGCCGTCGATACTGAATTCCGAGAACCACAGGTCGGTGATATTGTTGTCATTGACCAGACGGCCTTCGGGATAGAATCTGACCTCGTGGACATCAGGCGAATTGTTTTCCGTATCGACGGGGCGGTCGAAAATAAGGATCCTGCCATCCTCGATCCGGATGAACTGCAGCTTTCCGTTCTTCAGAGAATACGGCTCACCTTTTTCCCAGGTGGCTCCGCCGTCATTAGTGAAGTACAGATCAAAGAACATATTCCCTGCTCCGCCGCCGGAATAGAACAGAGCAAAGCCCTTGCCCATATCGGTGACATTGGCAGTTCCCTTTTCGAGCAGCTCTGCAAAAGTGGCCTCCTCGCCGTCGGCAGAAGTGAATTTATAGCTGCCGTCCACAGAAGCCAGCTTTTCTTCATATGTCGGGGGAGCTTTTTCCTCCGGTTCGCTGCTCTCATCAGGGGGAGTCTCCGGCTCGGAGTTGTCAGGCTCCGACACCTGCTCGGGGACCGACACAGTTTCAGGCTCCGTATTCTCGTCCGCAGACTGTGTATCCGATGTACTTTCAGCCTTGCTTTCCGCGGCCGAAGATACAGACGAATCAGTACCGGAGATCTTATCGGCAGCTCTGCTGCTCGAATCAGACGAGCCGCACGCCGTAAGCAGGAGCACCGCACAAAGAGCGGCTGCAAGTGACCTTATCTTCATAATGTTCATCCTACCTTTCCTCTGTATGAACAGTCAGGCCGCAGACACCTCCGCGGAGCATATATTTCTATCATCCCGACTGCTTAAATTGTATCATTCTTTTCCCGGGAAATCAATATTAATTTAATAACAATTTCTCTTCCGGTTTTACACTTTGATTACAATAGTTTCCATTTGTAACCCGGCACAGGCGAAAGCTGTCCCTCGCTGTCTCAGCTGTAAACGCTGTGTAACAGCCGGGATACTTATTCTATTATCCTCTTAATAAAGCTTATATGGTTGTATATCGAGAATCTCTGCACATTGGAGATGACTATTCCGGTGTTGTGGTTCTCGGCATGGACCATAAGGCCGTCGCCGATGTACATTGCCGCATGATATACGGATGAATAGGAATTGTCGGTGCCTCCGAAGAAGATCAGATCGCCGGGCACCATCTCGTTATAGCTGACGCTCCTGCCGCACTGCGCCTGAGTCACGGTCCAGTGAGGGATACTTATGCCGACCTGAGCATAGGACAGCATAGTAAGTCCCGAGCAGTCAGTCGCACGGAAGCTGGCCCCTCCCCAGACATAAGTGCCTCCCACATTGCTCATCGCATAGTCGATGACCTTCTGCAGCTGCTTCTGGGCATCGGAGGACTGGGCTGCGGTCTCAGTTGCCGAAGTCGTGGTCGCTGCGGCAGTGGTAGTTGTGGTCGCAGCGGCAGCAGTCGTTGTTGTAGTAGTTGTTGTAGTTGTAGTTGTAGTGGTGGTGGCAGTATCGGCCTCAGCCGCTTCGGAAGAAGTCGTTGTAGTCTCCTGCTCCTCCGGCTCCTGCTCTGCCGTTGTCTTCTTGGTGGTGGTCTTCTTTTTGGCAGTAGTCTCAGCCGGGGCGGTGGTAGTCGTCTCCGCCGCAGTAGTTGTCGTAGTGGTGGTTGTCTCGGCAAGGCTGGACACGGCGGCGTGCTCACTGTTGAGCTCGTTTATCTGCTCCGAAAGCTCGTCCGATACGAGTCCCAGCTCGTCAAGCTCGCTCTGATACTTCTCCAGCAGCTGTTTCTGCTCGGTCTCGCTGTCAGCGAGCCTGTCCCTCTTCTCGGAATACTCAGCGGTCCTCTCCTTGAGATCGCTGCTTTCCTTTTCGATGCTGGCCTTGGTATCCTGTATCTCATGAAGCTTATCCAGCAGCCCGTCCATTATCTCCTTGTCATGTCCGGCGACACGCTTCACCAGTTCCGACCGCATCAGCACATCAAAGAAATCGTCTGATGTCAGGATGATATTAGCATAGCTTCCCGTCCCCGCAAGGTACATGACTCTCATACGCGCAGAATAGTTCCTGATCTCTTCGCGGATAGCGTTTTCCTGTTTCTCCAGCTGAGCTGACACATCGCGGAGCCTGGCGTCGGTCTCGACGATATCATTCACCAGCTGTTTGGAAAGCTTTTCGATCTCGGCCTTCTCCTCGGAAAGGCTTTTGAGCTTTTCAGCTACTGCATCCAGCTTTTCGCGTTTATCGCCCGCATTCGCCTCCGCTTCGGCGATCTTCTCATTCAGCTCATCCTGCTGCTGCTCGATCTCGCTGAGTCTCTGCTCATAATTCTCCTCGTCGGGAGCAGCGTGAGAAAGCAGCTCTGCGCCGTTCTGGATGCTGCTGAATGCTGCTGCACAGACGGCAGCCGCCGCAATGCAGCATATCGCTCTTTTTATCTGACCGCGCCTGTACACACAAAACACATCCTTTCAGAAATCGTCTTTCTACTAATTATACGACTTTTACGGACAAATGTCAAGCGGGCGGTCCCTGGACGGGCAATGCATCATCCCGCAGTTAAGGCAATACCGCACAACCCCTGTGCGTCAGATCACGCGCAAGCTCAATAAAGTTGAGCTGAGATTTTTCGTCAGAGTGCATAAATTTGACGCAGGCGGGCGAGCGAAGACCAATTCGCTTTTCGCCCGGCAAGGAAAA
>JAFXRI010000039.1 GCA_017526445.1 Ruminococcus sp.
ACCGCACAACCCACGGCTAACGCCTCTGCACGTCATCTGCTTGCCAGCTTTCCGTCATATTACCCAAATTCTCCTTGACTTGCGCCAGCAAACCTGCGTCGAATTTAGGCAATCTGACGAAAATCTGGACGGCGCATCTGACGCACAGGGGTTGTGCGGTATTGCCTAAACAAAATAAGGAGCTGCTTCGGCGGCGGTCTTTGCAGACCGTCTGCGGAGCTGGCTCCTTTTTATTTTCATATAATTTCAGCATCGCTACATCAGCTTGGTGCATACCGCCACCAGTATCGGCAGGGTTATACCCGAGAGCAGGGTAGTCACCGCGAAGTATTCCGAGCAACGCTCCGGCTTCTTGTCAAAGAGCACCGCAAACATCGTTCCCGTGGTCGCCACAGGGCAGGCCGCCGCAATGGTTATGGTCAGTATCACCAGCTCCGGCGCCGGAGTCAGACACATCAGTGCGTAGCATAGCATCGGCACCGCGATCAGCTTCATACCGCTGACTATGTACAGCCCCGGGTTCTTAAAAGCTTTTATAAAATTCGTCTGAGCCGCAGCCGAACCCGCTATCAGCATCGCCAGCGGAGTGTTCATCGAGGAAACATAATCCAGCGACGCCGCAGGTACTGCCGGCAGCCTTATGTTCGTAAGGAAGAAGGTCAGTCCCACCACCACAGCTATGACCGAGGGGTTCTTCATTGCTTTGATCAAGGAGGAGAAGTCCCTTTCTCCCTTCATCAGCATAAACCCGTGAGTCCATACCAGCAGATTGAACAGCGTCACATAGGCTGTCAGATATAAAACGCCCTCCTTGCCGTATATGCCGTTGACCAGGGGTATGCCTATGAACCCGCAGTTGGAGTATATGCAGGCGAACCGCTCGATGTCAAAGTCCGGACGGCTTTTGCGTATTACAAGAGTCGAGAAGATTATCGCCGCCGCAAAGGTTATCGCCGACAGCAGGAAAGCCCAGGCCAGACCGCCTAAAAGCTTGCTGTCCCGCTCGGTCTGATAGGACATAAATATCAGCAGGGGATTGACGATGTGCAGCTCCACCGACGACAGCTGCTTGGTGCCCTCCTTGGAGATCACTCCGCGGAAAGCGCAGAACGCCCCCAAAAGCAGTATCAGGAACATTATCGCTATCTGCTTGCCGATCAGCAGCCCGTTGTCCATACCCGTACCCCCTTGCTTACAATGCTTTCGCCGATCCCATCGTCCCGCAGCCGGGACAATGATCGATCGGCGAATTATTCTTTTTACTTTGTATATGGCAACACCGCACAACCCGCGGCTTGCGCCTCTGCACGTCATCTGCTTGCATATTTTCCGTCATAGCACACAAATTTTCCTTGCCGGGCGAAAAGCGAATTGGTCTTCGCTCGCCCGTCTGCGTCAAATTTATGCACTCTGACGAAAAATCTCAGCTCAACTTTATTGAGCTTGCGCGTGATCTGACGCACAGGGGTTGTGCGGTATTGCCATAGTATTCTCCGGAAAACACTTTCCCCGCCATAAGACGGGGAGATGTGTATTCTTTATGCTCCCGGACCTGTCAGTCCATAGCCTTTTTGATAGCCTTCAGCAGCTCGTCATAAGTCTCGAATGCTTCAAGATCGGGGTTCTCAGCCTTGATAGCATCAGTGCTCTTGAACAGGAAGCCTGCCTTGCTGGCACGGATCATTCCAAGATCGTTGTGGCTGTCGCCGGAAGCGATAGTCTCAAAGCCTACCGACTGCAAAGCTTTTACAGTGGTGTACTTCGACTTCTCCACTCTCATCCTGTAGCCTGTGATCTCGCCGTCAGGAGCCACTTCAAGAGTGTTGCAGAAGATGGTAGGCATACCCAGTTTCTTCATGAGAGGTCCTGCGAACTGTGTGAATGTATCGCTGAGGATTATTACCTGGCAGCAGCTTCTCAGCTCGTCAAGGAACTCCTTCGCGCCGGGCATGGGATCTATTTTTGCTATCGTTTCCTGGATCTCCTTCAGACCGAGACCGTGCTCCTTCAGGATGCCGATGCGGTACTTCATAAGCTTGTCGTAATCGGGCTCGTCACGGGTGGTCCTTTTCAGCTCGGGAATGCCGCTGGCCTCCGCAAAAGCGATCCAGATCTCGGGAACGAGAACTCCCTCCAGGTCGAGACAGGTGATGTACATTGCCATAGTTTTATCCTCCAGTTAATATAATGATCTTATGCTAAAGATTATAGCACACTTTTCCGAATTATTCAAGACCATTCTATCAATTCTCACTCATTTGGTAGGAATGAACAAAAACCTTCGATCAAGTCAACTCCCCTTTGTTCCCGCCGCAAAAAAGCGTTCTCCCCGAAACAGGAAGAACGCTTTGATCTTACATTTCTGCTTTTCAGAATGAAATATTCTCGCCGGAAGCAGCAGGCTGAGTGTGAACGCTTTCGTTCTTGACGATCTGCACGTTATTATAGACCTCCATACCTGTACCTGCAGGGATGAGTTTACCGATAATAACGTTCTCCTTAAGACCTGAAAGCCTGTCTTCCTTGCCCTTGATAGCTGCATCGGTAAGAGCCTTTGTGGTCTCCTGGAAGGATGCGGCAGCAAGGAACGAATCGGAGTTGCTCGAAGCCTTGGAAATACCCTGGAGCACAGGAACAGTCTTAACAAGCGATGCGTTTATGTCGCCTGCATCGATCTGCTTCTGGATCTCTGCATTGATCTCAGCCACCTCATGCTTGTCAACAAGCGAGCCGGGGAGCAGATAGCTGGAGCCGGAATCCTCGATCTTCTCCTTCTTCATCATCTGTCTTACGATAACCTCGATGTGCTTATCGTTGATATCAACACCCTGCAGACGGTAAACCTTCTGTACCTCGGTGATGATATAGTTCTGAACAGCCTCCTCACCGTTTACAGCGAGGATGTCAGCAGGATAGATCGAACCGTCTGTGATGGACTGGCCGGCAGTAACGACCTGACCGTCGGTAACGATGATCTTGTCGCCGTAGGAGATCTGATAGGTCTCCTGCTCGGGGTTCTCGAGGTCCTGACTGGTAACGATGACCTGTCTGGTCTTCTTTGTCTCAGAGATGCGCACTTCACCGGCGATGCGGGAGATGGTGGCAGCGCCCTTGGGACGTCTGCTCTCGAACAGCTCTTCAACACGGGGAAGACCCTGAGTGATATCCTCCGCAGAAGCGATACCGCCTGTGTGGAAGGTTCTCATAGTCAGCTGAGTACCGGGCTCACCGATGGACTGGGCAGCGATTACGCCGACAGCCTCGCCCACCTGTACGTCCTTGCCGTTTGCGAGGTTAGCACCGTAGCACTTGGCGCATACGCCGTGCTTGGCTTTGCACTGTAAAACGGAACGGATCTTGATGCGGTCCTTGCCCTCTGCACGCAGAGCGGCTTCAACGATCGCAGCATCCTTGACGTTCATCAGTCTGTTGTGGGACATTATCTTCTCGCCGGTCTTGGGATCCTTCAGATCCTCGCAGAGGTATCTGCCCACGAGTCTGTCAGCAATAGTCTCAAGAACACGTCCGCTGACGATCTCAAATACGTCGATACCGTCTGTGGTACCGCAGTCAGCCTCGTGGATGATAACATCCTGCGATACGTCAACAAGACGTCTTGTAAGGTAACCGGAGTCAGCAGTACGCAGAGCCGTATCTGCCAGTCCTTTACGGGCGCCTCGGGATGCGATGAAGTATTCGAGTATGGTAAGACCTTCACGGTAGTTGGCTCTGATAGGCATCTCTATAGTCGAACCGGAGGTGTTTGCGATAAGTCCGCGCATACCTGCCAGCTGTCTGATCTGGTTGATCGAACCACGGGCACCGGAATCAGCCATCATATTGATGGGGTTGTAGGGATCAAGCCCGGCTTTCAGAGCCTCGGTGACCTTGTCAGTAGCCGAGTTCCAGATCTCGATGAACTTCTTGGATTTCTCCATTCTCGAGATGTAACCTCTCTTGTACTGACGGTCGACCTTGTCAACGAGGGCGTCAGCTTCTTCGAGGATAGCCTTCTTGGCCTCAGGTATCTCAGCGTCGCAAACAGCCACGGTGATACCCGATTTGGTGGAGTATTTGTAGCCCATAGCCTTGATCTTGTCCAGTACCTCGGAGGTAGCGGCAGTGCCGTGCTGCTGTATGCAGCGCTGGATGAGGTCGGACATCTGCTTCTTCTTGATAAGGAAGCTGATCTCCAGCTCGTGAGCCAGTTCGCTGTTTGTTCTGTCAACATAGCCCAGATCCTGAGGGATAGCCTCGTTGAAGATGAGCCTGCCGACTGTAGCATCTATAAGCTTGGAGGACTTCTTGTCTCCGTTGCGTCTTGTGACTCTTACCTTGATAGCGGCCTGCAGCGATACCTCGCCCTGGTCGTAGGCCATAAGAGCCTCGTTCACGTCTCTGAACACCTTGCCTTCGCCCTTTTCACCCGGTCTCTGGAGAGTCAGGTAGTAGGAACCGAGCAGCATATCCTGAGAAGGAACAGCCACAGGGCTTCCGTCGGAAGGCTTCAGCAGGTTATTGGCTGCCAGCATAAGGAATCTTGCCTCAGCCTGAGCCTCGGCCGAGATAGGAAGGTGAACGGCCATCTGGTCGCCGTCGAAGTCAGCGTTGAACGCTGTACAAACCAGCGGGTGGAGCTTGATAGCTCTGCCCTCTACGAGTATCGGCTCAAATGCCTGGATACCCAGTCTGTGCAGGGTAGGCGCACGGTTGAGCATTACCGGGTGGCTCTGGATAACATTCTCAAGAGCGTCCCATACTTCGGGCTTTGCGCGGTCAACCATCTTTCTTGCCGACTTGATATTGATCTGGGGATTGGTGTCCACAAGTCTCTTCATAACGAAGGGCTTGAACAGTTCCAGAGCCATCTCCTTGGGGAGACCGCACTGATACATCTTGAGCTCAGGACCTACAACGATAACCGAACGTCCGGAGTAGTCAACACGCTTACCGAGAAGGTTCTGACGGAAGCGTCCCTGCTTACCCTTGAGCATATCGGACAGCGACTTGAAGGCTCTGTTGTTGGGGCCTGTAACAGGTCTGCCGTGACGGCCGTTGTCTATAAGGGCGTCCACAGCCTCCTGCAGCATTCTCTTTTCGTTTCTCACGATGATGTCGGGAGCTTCCAGCTCCAGCATCCTCTTGAGACGGTTGTTTCTGTTGATGACTCTCCTGTAGAGGTCATTGAGGTCGGAGGTAGCATATCTGCCGCCGTCCAGCATTACCATAGGTCTCAGATCGGGCGGTATAACGGGAACAACGTCCAGCACCATCCACTCGGGGCGGTTGCCCGAAGCGCGGAAAGCCTCCACGATCTCCAGTCTCTTGAGCAGCTTGATGCGCTTCTGGCCGGAAGGAGTATCCGCCAGTTCATCCTTGAGCTCCTTGGAGAGCGTATCCAGATCGATCTCGCACAGCAGCTCCTTGATAGCCTCTGCGCCCATGCCGACCTTGAAGCTGTCCTCATCCCACTTTTCTCTTGCCTCCATAAGCTCGCTCTCGCTGAGCAGAGACTTCTTGGTGAGATCGGTCTCGCCGGGATCTATAACGATATACTTGGTGAAGTAAAGAACTTCCTCCAGTCTCTTCTGGGATACGTCCAGCATCTGGCCGATCCTTGAAGGTGTGCCCTTGAAGTACCAGATATGTGAAACGGGAGCAGCCAGCTCGATGTGGCCCATTCTCTCACGTCTTACCTTAGCTCTTGTTACCTCAACGCCGCACTTCTCGCAGATCTTGCCCTTGAAGCGTATCTTCTTGTACTTTCCGCAGTGACACTCCCAGTCCTTGGTCGGTCCGAAGATCCTTTCACAGAAAAGTCCCTTGACCTCAGGCTTCTGGGTGCGGTAATTTATGGTCTCCGGCCTTTCGACCACGCCGTAAGACCATTCTCTGATCTTATCGGGGGAAGCAAGGCCGATCTTTATTTTTTCAAAGCTGTTGAATTCCACTGACAGTACCCTCTTTCTGTTGTTTGACTCCTGTCAGAGCCGGATCGGACACAGGTCCTTTCCGGACTGACACGATACTTTGCTTGCGGTTTCTGAGGCAGCACCCGCATCTGCGTTTCGGCTGCCCTGGACTTTTCAGGCTCAGAAATAATCGGGATCGTCGTCGAAGTTGCCGATCTCTTCACCGTTCATGTCTCTGACGTAGTCATCCTCCAGCTCGGAAACGCCGTCCTCATCCTCAGCCATAAAGCCGTCGGAAAGATCACCGTCATCGAGACTGAAATCCATATCCTCGTCAGATGCGAGGGAGGACTTGGGAATGAAATCGTCATCGTCGTCAAACGACTGCTTGAGGTCGATGCAGTTTCCGTCGGTATCAATGACATTGATGTCAAGACCGAGGGACTGGAGCTCCTTGACAAGAACTCGGAATGCCTCGGGGATACCCGGAGTCGGAACGTTCTGACCTTTGACGATAGCCTCATAGGTCTTGACTCTTCCGACAGTATCGTCCGACTTGACGGTGAGGATCTCCTGCAGCGTGTAGGCTGCACCGTAAGCTTCGAGGGCCCAGACTTCCATCTCACCGAAACGCTGACCGCCGAACTGTGCCTTACCGCCGAGAGGCTGCTGGGTAACCAGTGAGTAAGGACCTACAGAACGTGCGTGGATCTTATCGTCAACCAGGTGGTGGAGCTTGAGGTAATACATATAGCCCACAGTTACTTTATTGTCGAACTTTTCGCCTGTTCTTCCGTCATATACGGTGAACTTGCCGTCCTCGTGCATCTCGAGGGCGTGAGGATTGATTATCTCATCCATTGTATGGAGAGTGAACTCATCGTTCTTGTGCTCTTCGTGGAGCTTCTGAGCTTCTCTGAAGCACTCTCTGATATCTGCTTCGTGAGCGCCGTCGAATACAGGTGTCATGATCTTCCAGCCAAGAGCCTTGCAGGCCATACCCAGATGTACCTCCAGCACCTGACCGATATTCATACGCGAAGGAACGCCGAGAGGATTGAGCACGATATCCAGCGGAGTACCGTCCTCCAGGAAAGGCATATCCTCCTGCGGGAGTATCCTCGAAACAACACCCTTGTTTCCGTGACGTCCGGCCATCTTGTCGCCGACGGAGATCTTTCTCTTCTGAGCGATATAGCATCTTACTACCATATTTACTCCGGGAGAGAGCTCGTCGCAGTTCTCTCTTGTGAATTTCTTTACATCAATGATGATGCCGGCCTCACCGTGAGGAACTTTAAGGGAGTTGTCCCTTACCTCTCTTGCCTTTTCTCCGAAGATAGCTCTCAGCAGTCTTTCCTCGGCAGTAAGCTCGGTCTCGCCCTTGGGCGTTACCTTGCCGACCAGGATGTCTCCCGATCTTACCTCGGCACCGATGCGGATGATACCGTTCTCGTCCAGATCCTTCAGAGCATCGTCGCCCACGTTGGGGATATCTCTTGTGATCTCCTCAGGTCCGAGCTTTGTCTCACGGCACTCTATCTCATATTCCTCAATGTGGATCGAGGTGTACTTATCCTGTCTAACCAGATTTTCATTGAGCAGTACAGCGTCCTCGTAGTTGTAGCCTTCCCAGGTCATAAAGCCGATGAGGGCGTTTTTACCCAGTGAGAGCTCACCGTTGGATGTCGCAGGGCCGTCGCCTATTACCTGTCCCTCAGTGATATGCTCGCCCTTCTCGACGATAGGTCTCTGATTGGTGCAGGTGCCGGCGTTGGATCTCTTGAACTTGGTCATAGTGTAGGTCCTGAGACTGCCGTCCTCCTCGCGGACGACGATCTTGTCAGCATCAACGCTCTCAACTACACCGTCAGCCTTTGCGACCACCGCAACGCCCGAGTCAACGCAGGCCTTGTACTCCATACCTGTTCCTACGATAGGAGACTCTGTCTTGAGCAGCGGCACGGCCTGTCTCTGCATGTTCGAGCCCATGAGGGCACGGTTGGCGTCGTCGTTCTCCAGGAAGGGGATGCAGGCGGTAGCCACAGAAACGACCATCTTGGGCGATACGTCCATGAAATCGATCTTGTCTCTCTCGATCTCCAGGATCTGGTCGCGGTATCTGCCGTTGACCTTGGCTCTTGCGAACTTATGGTCTTCGGTCAGGGGCTCATTGGCCTGAGCCACCATAAAGTTATCCTCAATGTCGGCGGTCATATATACCACTTCATTGGTAACGACGCCCGTGGCCTTATCGACTCTTCTGTAAGGAGCTTCGATGAAGCCGTACTCGTTGATCCTTGCGAAGGATGCGAGATAGGAGATAAGTCCGATGTTAGGGCCTTCAGGAGTCTCGATAGGGCACATTCTGCCGTAGTGCGAATAGTGAACGTCACGGACCTCAAATCCGGCGCGGTCTCTCGAAAGACCTCCGGGGCCGAGGGCGGAAAGACGTCTCTTATGGGTAAGCTCAGCCAGGGGGTTGTTCTGGTCCATGAACTGCGACAGCGGCGATGAACCGAAGAACTCCTTGATAGCTGCGGTTATAGGTCTGATATTGATAAGGGCTGTGGGAGTAACTACCTCCAGATCCTGAGACTGGGTGTTCATTCTCTCACGGATGACTCTTTCCATTCTGGTGAAGCCGATGCGGAAGGTGTTCTGCAGCAGCTCGCCTACCGAACGGATACGTCTGTTGCCCAGGTGGTCGATGTCATCCACATCGCCCACGCCCTCGCAAAGATTGAGGAAGTAGGATATAGTTGCAACGATGTCGTCGATGGTGATGTGCTTGGGTACCAGCTCGTCAACTCTTGCGGCGATGTTGTCTCTGAGCTCCTCGTCGTTCTCGCTCTCCTCGAGGATCTGCTTGAGTACGGGGAAGGATACCTTCTCGTTCACGCCGAGATCGGTAACGTCAAAGCCGATGTATCCGGAAATATCCACCATGCTGTTGCCGATGATCTTGACTTCCTTCTCCTCCAGCTTGGTGTCGTGCTCGCCGGTAGCGGGATCGATGATGACTTCCTTTACCTCGACCTTGATATAGGCCTCGGGAACGCCGGCCTGTTCAATCTCCATAGCCCTTGCATAGGAGAGAGTCTCGCCTGCTTCAGCGATGATCTCACCTGTGAGGGGATTGACAACGTCTCTCGCCAGAAGGTGACCGGACAGTCTCGAACCTACGCCGAGCTTCTTGTTGTACTTGTATCTGCCGAAACGTGCAAGGTCATATCTCTTGGCATCGAACAGCAGGTTGTTCAGATGAGTGGTAGCCGAATCCACAGTAGCAGGCTCGCCGGGACGAAGCTTGCGGTAGGTCTCCAGCAGAGCCTCTTCATGATTAGCGGTGTTGTCCTTGATAAGGATCGTCTGGTTGATGCGCTCGTCAACGCCGAAGAGAGCCTCGATCTCCTCGTTGGTGCCGAAGCCGATAGCTCTTATAAAGGTAGTGAGAGGGATCTTTCTGTTCTTGTCGATACGGACATATACGACATCGTTGGAATCCATCTCGTACTCGAGCCATGCGCCGCGGTTGGGGATAACGGTGGTCCTGAACAGGTCCTTGCCGTTCTTGTCCTTATCCGAAGCGTAGTAAACGCCGGGTGAACGCACGAGCTGTGAAACTATGTCACGCTCCGCGCCGTTGATAACGAATGTACCGCTGTCGGTCATAAGAGGGAAGTCGCCCATATAGACTTCCGACTCCTTGATGACGCCGGTCTCGGTATTGGTAAGTCTCGCGGTCACTCTCAGCGGTGTGGCGTAGGTAACGTCGCGCTCCTTGCACTCAGCAACGGTGTACTTGGGGGTATCGTCAAATCTGTAATCGACGAAACTCAGCTCCATCGTGCCGTTGTAATCGGTGATAGCGGCTACGTCCCTGAAAACCTCCTTGAGTCCTTCATCGAGGAACCACTGATAGGAATTTTTCTGCACCTCGATCAAGTTAGGCATTTCCAAGATCTCATTGATCTTTGCAAAACTCTTTCGGGTATTTTTGCCAAGCTTCACTTCCTTGACATTCACCATAGGCTTGATCACTCCTTAACATTATCGCTGCCCGCACACCGCCTGTCCGGAGCGGAAAGCGGGCAAAAAATTAACAAATCGTTCACGGACGCTCTGCCGTTTTTCCTTGTATTTCCTTTTAAAAAGGCACAAAAAAGGGCAGAAAATCCATTATGATGCATTTTACAATTATACACCCGTATAATTCAAATGTCAAGGATATGCTGCCCCTGAAATATTCGATTTGTAGGGTTGCACAAAGCTAAAAGCCTTTACACCCGAAAAGTTCTACGATTGAATTTCTGTGACATAGGAGTAAATTTTTAATGAACAAGAGGCCTTTACTGCCAGTATTTCCGGTCGAGGCTGCGGAACCTTACCGCGAGTGCGATGTGCCGTTCTTCGATGATCTCGCTCTGGTCTATGTCGGCACAGGTGCGTGCTACTTTCAGTATCCTGTCATACGCCCTCGCCGAGAGCCCCAGCCTGTCGAACACGCCCTTCAGCAGAGCAACTGCACTGTCGCTCATAGGGCAGGAGCGCTGCATTATCTCGCCGCTCATGCCTGCATTGCAGGTGATGCCTGTGCCCTTGAAGCGCTCGGTCTGTATGTCTCTTGCGGCCTGGACCCGCTTTCTGATCTCGGCCGAGCTTTCTTCTTTTTCGCTGGAATTAAGCTCCGAGAACTCGACAGGAGCCACCTCCACATGGATGTCGAACCTGTCCAGCAGCGGCCCTGAGACTTTGGAAAGGTAATGCTTCACCTGATTCGGATTGCATATGCACTTCCTTGTGGGATGACCGTAATATCCGCAGGGGCAGGGGTTCATAGCGGCTATCAGCATAAAAGAGCAGGGGTAGGTCACGCTGCCCGTAACTCGGGAAATAGTCACCTGCCTGTCTTCGAGGGGCTGCCTCAGCCCTTCAAGTGCGATCCTTGTGAACTCTGCTAGCTCGTCAAGGAACAGCAGGCCGTTGTGCGCCAGCGAGATCTCTCCCGGCCGCGGCACAGAGCCTCCGCCTGAAAGTCCCGCTGCCGATACCGTGTGGTGCGGAGACCTGAAAGGTCTTACGGTGATAAGGGGATTGTCCTTATCCAGCAGCCCTGCCACCGAGTGTATGTTGGTAGTTTCGATCGACTCCTCAAAGGTCATTTTTGGCAGGATCGAGGGCATCCTCTTGGCAAGCATCGACTTGCCGGAGCCCGGTGCTCCTATCATAAGCGCATTGTGACCGCCTGCCGCAGCCACTTCCAGAGCTTTCTTGGCATTCTGCTGTCCCTTTACATCCGCGAAGTCGAATGCGCCGAAATAATCCGGTTCGTCCGGGCGTACTGCGCCGGCAGGCTGCATAACGGCCTTCCCGGAGAAGTGCATCACCAGCTGTGAAACGCTCTCCACGCCATAGACTTTTATCCCCTCGACGACAGCTGCTTCTCTGGCATTGTCAAACGGCACATATATCTCCTCGAGGCCCTGTTTTCTGGCGAGTATGGTCATAGGGAGCACGCCCTGAACGCTCCTGATCTCCCCAGACAGGGACACTTCGCCGATAAAGGCGGCCTTTTCGGTCTGCTCCTGAGTGCAGAAGCCCATCACCGTCAGCAGCGCCGCAGTGATGGCCAGATCGTGTACCGATCCGGATTTCTTTTTGTCGGCGGGAGCTAAGTTTATCATTATCCTGCACGCCGGGAACTTTATCTCCGACGACCTCAGCGCCGAGCGTATCCGCTCTCTGCTCTCTTTCACTGCTGCGTCGGCAAGTCCCACCACGTCAAAGCTCTGTATGCCCTTGCTCGATTCTATCTCTGCCTCCACTGGAAAGGCATTTAATCCCATAAGGCCGAGGCTGTTTATTTTTGCAAACATTTTCCGTCTCCGTCCTGCCCTTAGCTTTCGTAATAAGGTGTTCCGCAGTAGGTCTCCAGGAAATCCAGCACGTCCGCATAGACTTCCTCGCGGTTTATCTCGTTGATAAGCTCGTGCCTTGCTCCCTCGTAGAGTCGTATTCTCGCCTGACAGCTGTAGGATATGAGCTTGTTGAAGACCTTTTTGACACCGTTCCCGTAGTCGCCCACCGGATCGGCAGTGCCGGCGATAAGCATTATCGGCAGATCCTTGCGCATAGTTGAGAACCACTTGTCCTGACTGATGAACCACAGCATCTTGCCCAGGTTCTCGAAGCCGTTAAGGGTGAACACGAAGCCGCACTTGTCATCGGCGATGTAGGCATCCACAACATCGTCATCGCGGGAGAGCCAGTCGAATTCTGTTCTCGGATCCTCTATCTCACGCAGATAGCTGCCGAAGGCGATCTTGTTGAGAGTCTGGCTGCGGTAGTAAATGTCGTGTCTGCGCTTGGCGGCGTCTATTGCAAGCAGCAGCATCTCGCCGGCCTTGACCGGTCCTGCGGTGCCGCAGTATATGGCTCCGTCCAGTTCTCTGCCGAACCAGGTGGTGTAAGCCCTTGCAAGGAAAGAACCCATGCTGTGCCCGAAAAGGAAGTAGGGCAGGCCGGGGTAGTTTTCTTTCATCTTGACAGTGAGGGTGTGCATATCCCTTACTGCGGTCTCCCAACCGTCAACGGGGGCGAAGAAACCGTACTCTCCGGGAGTGTTGACGCTGCTGCCGTGACCGAGGTGGTCATTCGCGCATACCACAAATCCCTTGTCTGTAAGGAATCTTGCAAAGCTGTCATATCTGAGAGCATACTCGCTCATACCGTGAGCGATCTGAACGATGCCGCGGGGCTCGCCTTCAGGGAACCACACATGGTAGCTTATACGGTGTACCTTGTCACGGCTCTTGAATGTTGATGTCAGCATTGTGGACATATTATCCGCACTCCTTTATTATATAGTTACCGGCTGCCGGCGTCCTCTCCGGCAGGCCCGGCCTGGTCTTCTTCTGCCGCTTTCAGCAGTTCTTCGGGGATCTTCTCGCCTACATATACTTCCTCGCCGTATCTGTAGCGGCGGGATATGATAAGCAGCACTATGCCGATAAGCAGAAGCGCTCCTGATATGCATACCTCGACGATGGAAGAGGTGCTGTCAAATTCTTTCAGTACATACAGCGATATAGAACTCTGCCAGTATTCTTTCTCGATGTTCTTGGCAGTGAAGTATTCATTGAGGATGCTTAGCTCCTCGTCATCTATCTCCTCAGTCTTGCCGACGAATTCGATCTTGTCGGGGGTGACGCCGCTTCCCTTGTCTAAGTAAGCGGTGGTCTGCTCCGCCAGCCTGTCGAACTTCTCCGCCGACTCTCTTGCGCCGACGACCACATAGCCGCCGTTGTCATAAATGAGATAGAGCGAGGTCTTCACCGATCCTGCCGGGATCACGAAAACCTTTTTTGTATCCTCAGTCTCTCCCAGCTTTGCCAGCACGAAGCTCAGCTCTCCCTCAGCGATCTGATCCTCCTCATAGGCACCGTAGCCGGTGTCTTCGATCCTGATCCTGTTGAATGCCATATCGTATAGATCCGATGCACTGAAAGCGAAAAGTATCAGCGAAACAATGACACAGATCGCTCCGACGCCCATAGTTTTTTTCATTTGTATTTCCTCCTTGGAGACAGGCTCGGTGCCGGTCTATATAGAATTATACCAAAAAAAATCAAGTCTGTCAACGCCGATTTGACGATTTGACAGAGCCTTTCCCGAAGCCGTCAGAAGGTGTCGGAAAAGGGCAGTTTGAGATATTAATAATTTGTAAAATCAGCTGTGCTGTGATTGACAAATCCTGTATATAAAGATATACTAAGCTTAGGTTATCAATGATAACCTTAGATGAACTGAAATATATTTTAGGAGGAAATAAAAATGGTATTTGAGACAGTTTGCAAAATCATCGCGGACAGAATAGAGTGTGATCCTTCGGAGATCAAGCGTGACTCCACATTCAGAGATCTGGGCATCGACTCCCTTGACACCGTTGACCTTATGATGAATCTTGAGGACGAGCTCGGTATGGAGCTGGAGCTGGATCAGAAGCTGGAGACCGTAGGGGATCTTGTTGACTTTATTGAGAATAAGCAGGACTGAGCCATGATCGAAAGCAAGCTGTGCGGGATGCTCGGCATCGAGTACCCCGTATTTCAGGGCGGAATGGCATGGATCGCAGACGGTGAGCTTGCCGCTGCCGTTTCTAACGGCGGCGGTCTTGGCATTATTGCGGCAGGAAATGCCCCCGCAGATTACGTAAGAGAACAGATCAGAAAGGCCAAGGAGCTTACGGACAAGCCCTTCGGCGTCAATATCATGCTGCTGAGTCCCTTTGCGGACGAGGTAGCAAAGGTCGCTGCTGAGGAGAAGGTGGCAGTTGTTACCACAGGTGCCGGCAACCCCTCCAAGTATATGGAGATGTGGAAGGAAGCAGGCATAAAGGTGATACCCGTGGTGGCTTCTACTGCGCTGGCAAGGCTTATGGAGCGCCTCGGTGCTTCGGCCGTTATCGCCGAGGGCGGCGAGAGCGGCGGACATATAGGTGAGCTGGCAACGATCGTCCTTGTACCGCAGATCGCAGATGTGGTGAGCATCCCTGTCATCGCGGCAGGCGGTATCGCCGACGGCAGAGGCGTGGCGGCTGCATTTATGCTGGGCGCCTGCGGTGTGCAGGTGGGAACAAGGTTCCTCGCTGCCGAGGAGTGCAATATCCACCCGGTATATAAGGAGAAGATCGTCAAAGCCAAGGACCTCTGCACTATGGTGACCGGCAGAAGGCTGGGACACCCAGTCAGAGCACTGAGGACGAACTTCCAGAGAGAATATCTGAAAGCCGAGTACACTCAGATCAGCGATGAGGAGCTGGAGGCTATGGGCGCCGGCTCGCTGCGCAAGGCCGTCGTGGACGGCAATAATGACGAAGGCTGCTTCCTGGCGGGGCAGTCGGCGGCAATGGTGAAGAAAATACAGCCTGCGGCAGAGATAGTGCGCGAGCTCTGTGAGGAAGCTGAGCCGCTGCTGAAGGGAGCTGCAAAATGGGTAAGATAGCATTCGTCTTTTCCGGACAGGGCGCACAGCGCCCCGGTATGGGAAAGGAGATATATGACGCATCGGCGTCGGCCAGAGAGGTCTTTGAGAAGCTCGATGCCATAAGGCCCGGGACCTCTGCTATGTGCTTTGAGGGCTCGGATGAGGAGCTTATGCAGACAAAGAATACCCAGCCCTGCCTTTTCGCGGTGGAGATGGCTGCCGCTGCGGCACTGGAGGAAGCAGGTATCAGAGCGGATATGACCGCCGGTTTCTCGCTGGGAGAGATCGCTGCGCTCACATATTCGGGCGCCGCATCCCTCGGGGACGGCTTCAGGATAGTTTGCAGGCGCGGTGAGCTGATGCAGAAGGCTGCCGAGCAGTATCCCGCTTCTATGGCGGCGGTGCTCAAGCTCCCTGACGAGGAGGTCGAGCGTATATGCTCGGGACTCGATCAGGCTTATCCCGTGAATTATAACTGCTCGGGACAGGTGACCTGCGCTGCGGCCAGCGAGACCATACCCGGTCTTATCGCGGCAGTCAAGGAGGCCGGAGGAAGAGCTGTTCCTCTGAAAGTGTCCGGCGGGTTCCACTCGCCGTTTATGGAGAGCGCTTCCGGGGAGTTCGCGGAGGCTCTCGGTAAGTTTGAGCTTAAAGAGCCTGAGATCCCCCTGTATTCAAATTGTACTGCCAGGCCTTATTCAGGTGATGCAAGAGAGCTGCTTGCAAGGCAGATCTGCTCCCCTGTGAAATGGGAGGCTCTGGTGAAGAATATGATAGCCGAGGGTGTGGATACATTCGTGGAGCTGGGCGCAGGGAATACCCTTGTCGGGCTCATCGGCAGGATAGATAAGGGAGTCAGGACCTTCTGTGTTACCGACAAGGCAGGACTCGAAAAGGCCCTGTCCGAGCTTAAATGACCGAAAACAGGAGAGTATGATATGTTAAAAGGAAATACAGCGATAGTTACCGGCGGATCCCGCGGGATAGGCGCAGCGATAGCCAAAAAGCTGGCATCACTGGGCGCAGACGTGGCACTGCTGGATATTGGAAATGAGGACCAGGCAGCACTGGTGTGCGAGTACTGCCGTACCGAATACGGCGTAAAGGCAGCATACTACAGCTGCAATGTAGCCGACTTCGAGCAGACCAAAGAGGTCGTGAAACAGGTGAGCAGCGACTTTGAGAACGTCACTGTGCTGGTGAACAATGCCGGCATCACCCGCGACGGCCTGCTTATGATGATGAACGAGAAGCAGTTCGACGACGTCATCAGCGTGAACCTCAAGGGCGCTTTCAATATGATAAAGCACTGCTCGAGGATGTTTATGAAAAACAAGTGCGGAAGGATAGTCAATATATCCTCCGTGTCGGGGCTTAACGGCAATCCCGGACAAGCCAACTACAGCGCCTCCAAAGCGGGGCTGGTGGGGCTCACCAAGACCGTTGCCAAAGAGTTCGCTTCCAAGAACATCACCTGCAACGCCATTGCTCCCGGTTTCATCGCCACGGAGATGACTGCCGAGATCAGTGCTGAGAACAATCCTATGGCTGCGGCTATCCCGCTGGGACGCGCCGGCACGCCCGAGGATATTGCAGGAGCAGCCGCATTCCTCGTTACCGCACCCTATGTTACCGGCGTGGTGCTGAGAGTTGACGGCGGACTGGGTATGTGAAGCGCCAGGATGAGGGATAATAACTGATAAAGACGCCGCTTCGGCGGCGGAACTTTTTTGTCTGCACCGCAGACGGAGATTTTTGGCGTTCCCTTCGGGACGCCCGGGAGGATACTATGGATAATAAGATTCGCAGAGTTGTTGTTACAGGCATCGGCGCGGTGACACCCGTCGGTCTGACCGCGGAGGAGAGCTGGAAGGCTATGCTGGAGGGAAAGAACGGCATCGCCCCTATCACACAGTTTGATACGACTGATTTCAAGGCAAAGCTCGCCGCAGAGGTCAAGGGCTTCGAGCCGAGAAATTATATGGAGAAGACGGATATTCTCAAAACTGACCGTTATTCGCTGTTCGGTATCGCCGCCGCTCAGGAGGCTGTCGATGACAGCGGGTTCATGGGCACGGTAGATCCTGAAAGAGCCGCAGTTTATTTCGGCTCCGGCATCGGAGGCATAAATTCCTTCGAGGCTGAGCATACCAAGCTCATGCAGCGCGGTCCAAAGAGAGTGTCGCCTTATTTTGTGCCTATGATGATCGCCAATATGGCAGCAGGAATGATCGCTATAAGGTTTAATTGCCAGAACGCAGCTCTGCCCGCTGTTACGGCTTGTGCCTCCGGCTCCAATGCCATAGGCGAAGCTGTAAGGGCTATAAGACACGGCTACTGTGACGTTGCTGTGACCGGCGGCTGCGAGGCCGCTATAACCCCGGTGGGTGTGGCAGGTTTCATTAATATGCAGGCCCTTTCGGTGTCAGAGGACCCCGACGCCGCTTCGCTGCCTTTCGACAAGAGACGCGCAGGCTTCGTCATCGGTGAGGGCGGCGCTGCACTCATCCTCGAGGAGTATGAGCACGCCAAGGCCAGAGGTGCAAAGATCTACGCCGAGGCTGTGGGCTACGGCTCCACCTGCGACGCACACCATATCACCGCTCCCGATCCCGAGGCGGGCGGCGCTTCAAGGGCAATGAAAATGGCTCTTGAGGAGGCAGGCTATAAGGGAACTGAAAAGGTCTATGTCAATGCCCACGGCACGGGAACTCCCCTTAACGATAAGTCGGAGACCAAGGCTGTCAAGATCGCCTTCGGAGATAAGGCAAAGGACGTGCTTATAAGCTCCACCAAGTCTATGACAGGACATATGCTGGGCGCTGCCGGTGCCATTGAGGCTATCGCCTGCATAAAGGCTCTCGGAGAGGGCATCATCCCTCCGACGATCAATCTCAACGAGCCTGATGAGGACTGCGACCTCAACTACTGCCCTAATAAAGCCGTAAAGGCGGATATAGAGCTGGCACTTTCCAACTCGCTGGGATTCGGCGGACATAACGCCTGCATAGCCTTCAGAAAGATATGACCGTTGGGAGAATATTGATATGAATGAAGCTAATATCAGAAAGTATGCCGAGCTTATGAAGGAGCTCGACCTTACAGCACTTGAGATAAACGAGAAGACCGGTGATATGCGCCTTGAGCGTATGCCGGCACCTGTTGCGGCAGGAGGGCCTGTTATGCCCGTACCTCCGGTGATCCCGGCAGCTCCGGCAGCCGCACCGGCGGGAGTTCCTGCCCCTGCACCCGTTTCTGTTCCCGCACCGGATGATGTCATCAGAGTGAAGTCGCCTATGGTGGGCGTGTTCTATGCCGCCCCTGCCGAGAATGCTGAGCCTTTCGTTAAGGTGGGCGACAAGGTGACAAAGGGACAGACTCTCTGCATCGTCGAGGCAATGAAGCTTATGAACGAGCTTACCGCTGAGCAGGACGGTGTCATCAAGGAGATCTGCGTCGAGAACGGTCAGGTAGTTGACTACGGGATGACACTGTTCGAGATGACCAGGAACTGACAGATACCGCGTGGTATAGACAGAAGGTGTACGCGCGGAGAGAAAAAGGATGATGTACTGTGAACAAAGAAGAAATAATGGAGATACTGCCTCACAGGGACAGTATGCTGCTTATAGATGAAGCCGAACTGGTGGGCGAGGAGAGCCACGGAAAATATCACGTCCGCGGGGACGAGTTTTTCCTTCAGGGACATTTCCCCGGCAACCCCATAGTTCCCGGTGTGATCCAGTGCGAGATACTGGCACAGTCTGCCTGTGCGCTGCTTGCAGATAAGATGAAGGAGGGTATGCTCCCGCTTTATACCGGGCTGAACAATGTCAAGTTCCGCAATCCGGTAAGGCCCGGGGATACCTTCGAGACAGTCTGCCGCCTTACAAGGGTAAAGCACCCCTTCTACTTCGCCAGCGGCGAGGGCTATGTTGACGGCAAGCTCTGCATCAAAGCTGAGTTTTCCTTTGCACTCAAGGAGCGTGAATTATGTTTTCCAAAGTCCTGATCGCCAACCGCGGTGAGATCGCCGTAAGAATAATCAGAGCCTGCAAGGAAATGGGCATCGCCACCGTAGCGGTCTATTCCGAGGCGGATTCCGATGCGCTCCACGTTTCCCTCGCGGACGAGAGCTATTGTATCGGCGCCGCCAATGCCGCTGACAGCTACCTCAACGAGGAAAGGATAATCTCCGCAGCCCTCGTTTCCAAGGCTCAGGCTATACACGCAGGCTATGGCTTCCTTTCCGAGAATTCTCATTTTTCACAGCTGTGTGCCAAGAACGGCATCGTGTTCATTGGCCCCGCTGCCGAGACTATGGAAAGACTCAGCGACAAGACCACCATAAAGAACCTTATGGAGGAAGCAGGCCTTGATGTCATCAAGGGCACCGATGTGCTGCAAAGCGTCGATGAGGCAAGAGCTGCAGCCGAAAAGATAGGCTACCCCGTTATGCTCAAAGCACGCTCGGGCGGCGGCGGACGCGGTATCAGACTCGTCGAGAGCGAGAGCGAGCTGGATAACAATTATACTATGGCCGTTTCAGAGGGCGAGGCTGCCTTCGGCGACGGCGCTGTGTATATGGAAAAATACGTTTATCCCGCAAGGCATATCGAGATGCAGATAATCGCCGATGAGCAGGGCAATGTGGTCTGCCTCGGGGAAAGAGACTGCTCGGTCCAGAGAAGACATCAGAAGCTCATCGAGGAATCACCCTCGCCGGCTGTGAGCCCGGAGCAGAGGAAAGAACTTATAAAGCGCGTCACCAAGGCCGTAAAACAGATAGGTTATGTGGGCGTGGGAACTCTTGAGTTCCTGCTGGACAGAAGCGGGAAGTTCTGGTTCATGGAGATGAATATAAGGCTCCAGGTGGAGCATTCTGTAACAGAGATGCTTACGAACATAGACCTTGTAAAGTGGCAGATAAGGACCGCCGCCGGCGTTCCGCTCACTTTCACACAGGAGGACGTAACTCTTATGGGCTCGGCAATAGAGTGCCGTATCAATGCCCTCTCCACCGGAAAGCTGGGGATGCTCCACGTTGCGGGCGGCCCGTCGGTGAGATTTGATACCTACCTCGTCCAGGGAGTGGAGATCTCGCCGTTCTACGATTCGCTGATAGGCAAGCTCATAGTCCGCGCAGGCACCCGTGAGGAAGCCCTCAGAAAAATGAAGGCAGCCCTCTGCGAACTGGTGATCGACGGAATAAAGACCAATATCCACCAGCAGCTCCGCCTTGTCCGGGACGAGAAATTTATGGACGGCAGCTACGATCTGACATTTATGGAAGGCAGGTAAGGCAAGATGCCGATACTCGATTTTCTGTACAAGCCTAAAAACGAGCTCGAAAAGGGCGGACGGGCAGTGGCCCCTATTCAGGCCGACCAGGGCGAGCCTGAAAGGACCTGCCCCAACTGCCATAAAGCCATACCCATAAGCCGCATATGGTCAAATGCACATACCTGTACCTGCGGCTATCATTTCCGTATGAGCGCAAGACAGAGGATATCATTCATTGCCGATAAGGGCAGTTTCTCCGAGATGTTCTCGGACGTGACATCCAACGATCCGCTGGGCTTTGACGGATATAAGCAGAAGCTGGAGACCGTCCGGGCAGCCTCCAATGAGAACGAGGCCGTTATATGCGGGACCGCATCCATCGGCGGAACGAAGTGTATGCTCTTTGTTATGGAGCCTAACTTTATGATGGGATCTATGGGCTCCGCCGTGGGTGAGAGGATCACAAGATCCTTTGAGTATGCCACGAAGAAAAAACTCCCGGTAGTGGGCTATACCGTTTCCGGCGGCGCCAGGATGCAGGAAGGGCTCATCTCTCTGATGCAGATGGCCAAGACCAGCGGTGCCGTCAAGCGCCACAGCGACGCAGGGCTTTTTTATCTGACAGTGCTCACCGATCCCACGACCGGCGGCGTTACCGCCAGCTTTGCTATGGAGGGGGATATAATCCTGGCCGAGCCCGGGGCTACCGTGGGCTTTGCAGGTGCCAGAGTCATCGAGCAGACTACGAGGAAGACTCTGCCAAAGGGCTTCCAGAAGTCAGAATTCCTGCTGGAACACGGATTCGCCGATGCTCTCGCTCCGAGACGTTATCAGAAGTCGCTGGTGTCCATGCTTTTGAAAATGCATTGCGGAGGTGATGAGCTGTGAGCACAGAGGCTTATGAGATCGTCAAAAAGGCAAGAAGCTCGGGGCGCTACACAGGCATCGACTTCATCAAGGGCATATTCAATCACTTCTTTGAACTTCACGGCGACAGACGGTATGCCGACGACAGCGCTGTGATCGGCGGAGTGGCTTATCTCGATAATATGCCTGTTACCGTTATCGCCATTGAAAAGGGACATAACGCCAGGGAGCGTATGCAGAGACTTTTCGGTGCTCCCAATCCCGAAGGCTACCGTAAGGCTTTAAGGCTTATGAAGCAGGCCGAGAAATTCAAAAGACCTGTTATATGCTTCGTGGATACCTCCGGCGCATACTGCGGCATAGGTGCCGAGGAAAGAGGTCAGGGACTGGCTATCGCGGAAAATCTCTGTGAGATGATGACTCTGAAAACTCCTGTGATATCCGTGCTGATCGGCGAAGGCGGAAGCGGAGGAGCCCTGGCGCTCTCCGTTGCGGACAGAGTCTATATGCTGGAAAACGCCGTTTATTCGGTGATCTCGCCCGAGGGATGCGCGTCTATCCTCTGGAAGGACAGCTCCCGAGCCGCCGAGGCTGCCGAGTGTCTCAGGCTCACCGCCAAGGATGCTTTGAAGCTCGGTGTGATAGAGGGCATTGTCAGCGAGAGCAATATGGATACTCCCGAGTTTTTCAGCGGACTCAAGGATAAGCTTGCCGCAGATATAAAAACTCTCAGGGCTGACCGTCAGCTGCTCGATAAGAGATACAACAGATTCCGTGCTTTCGGAAGAACGGAGTAATATCAGATATGACTTTATATCAGAAATATGCGGAAGAGAGCTTTGACGAAAATGGAAGGCTCGTAAGCTTCTCACTGAAATATCCCGACAACTTCAACTTCGGATATGACGTTGTGGATGAGTATGCAAGGCTGGAGCCTGATAAGCGTGCCCTTGTCTGGTGCGATACCGAGGGCAGGGAGAGAGAGTTCACCTTCGGTGAGCTCAGCAGGCTGTCGAACCGCGCGGCTAATGTCTTTCTGTCATCAGGGATAAAAAAAGGCGACAGGGTGCTTGTCGCTCTGAAAAAGCATTATGAATACTGGATAACAGCTCCTGCCCTTGCCAAGATCGGCGCAGTGATGATACCAGTTACCCATATGCTCACCGCCAAGGACTATATCTACAGGATAGAGGCGGCGGGGATAAAAGGCTTTGTGGTTACCGATCAGGGCGACGTCTGCGCCCGGGTACTGGAAGCCGTAAAAAAGACCGGCGGGGAGCATTTGCTCTGGACCGTCCGTGAGGACAGAGAGGGATTTCGGAACCTCACCGCTGAAATGGAACAGGCGGACGAGGAGCTCCGGCGGACAGAGACCTCGGTGAAGGATCCTATGATGATCTATTTCACCTCCGGCACCACCGGTCTGCCCAAGGGCGTCATCCACGATCACAGCTATCCGCTGGCTCATATCGTTACCGCCAGATACTGGCACCATGTTAAGGACGGCGGACTGCATTTCACCGTCGCCGAGACCGGCTGGGCCAAGTCCTCGTGGGGAAAGATCTACGGTCAGTGGCTGGCCGGAAGCGCTGTTATGGTCTTCGATTTTGACAACTTCGATCCCAAGATGATGATGCACGTCATCAATAAATACAAGGTCAATACTTTCTGTGCGCCTCCTACGGTGTACAGATACCTGGTGCGCTCGGGAGTGCCGGATATGCCCAGTCTCTCCCACGCAACTACAGCCGGGGAGCTGCTCAATCCCGAGGTGTTCAGAAAGTTCAAGGAAAAGACGGGGCTTTCACTGTGCGAGGGCTACGGCCAGACCGAGACGGCTCTGCTGACAGGCAACTTCTCCGCTGAGGAGTCCGTTCCCGGTTCTATGGGTGTGACTTCGCCCCAGTATGATCTTGTCCTGCTCACCCGCGACGGAAAGAAAGCCGCCGTCGGTGAGATCGGAGAGGTTTGTGTTACTCCCGGAAAGGACGGAAACCGCCCCGTGGGCCTGTTCTCCGGCTATCTCGACAACGACGAACTGTTCAGGGAGGTCTGGCGCGGGGGAGTTTACCACACAGGCGACTCGGCCTATATCGACGAGCAGGGAAGGTATTGGTTCAACGGCCGCTTTGACGATATAATCAAGACCGGCGGCTACCGCGTGGGGCCTTATGAGATCGAGAACGTGCTGATGGAGCATCCCGATATTGTGGAGTGCAGTGTCGTGGGCGTTCCCGACAAACTGCGCGGACAGGCAATAAAGGCGTATATTGTTCTGAAAAAGGGCATTACCGCGGAGCACTCGCTGGAAAAGGAGATCAGGGACTTTGCTAATGCAAGGCTGTCGGATTACAAGTGGGTGCGCATGATCGAATTTGTTGATGAGATGCCCAAAACGATAAGCGGCAAGGTCCGTAAGATTGAGCAGCGTAAAAGCTGAGAAGGTGTGACAAATGCCAGTAGAATCAAAACGAACAAATAAGCGCGAAGCTTTGCTGTCGGCGGGTATCGACGAGATCAGCCGAAGCGGGATAACCGGCTTTTCAATGCGCCACGCGGCACAGGAGGCAGGCGTGTCCTGCGCTGCACCTGCCAGACATTTCGGCGATAAGCAGGGCTATATCGCCGCCATAATAGACTATGTCAACGGCAAGTGGCATGACGAGCAGATGCGTATCCTGGCTGAATGCGGCCCCACCACAAGGGAAAAGCTGGTGGCTTTCAGCGTGGGATACATCAAGTTTCTCGTTGAGAAGCCCCGTTTCCGTTCCATACTGACTTTGAAGGACGAGAACCTTGATAATACCTATCACAGCCGCGGCAAGACCACGAGCCTTACGCTTGAACTGGTGGCGAAGTATTGCAGTGAAGTGGGCATGGACGACAAGACAAGGCTCAGGAAGCTTTATATCGTCCGTTCGCTGATATACGGCGCATCGCTGATGTTCGATAACGGCGAGCTGCCTTATACCGAAGAGAACCTTAACATAGTCGAGCGCAGCATCGACCGCGAATTCGAGCTGCCCTGAAGAAAAGAATAACCGATAAGACGGGGCTGATACGCTCCCGGAAGAACTGAAGTTTCCCGGGCGTGTATCAGCCCTTTTGTGTTTATGCTTTGTTCTCGGCATCCAGTTCCTCGCGCCACTCACAAGTCATTGCCTTTGAGCGGCGGTTCATGGATACTGCCGCTCCCACTGCGCGGAAAAGCATCGCTGTGCCTTTGCTGCTGGCCTTGTAGTTTACTGCTTTATCCTCGCAGATGCCGATGTCCGCTGCCGCTGCCGCAGCGTCGATGTTCGCGCCCAGGAAGATGAATTCCCAGCCCTCCTCCTGCTTGGCTTCGATGAGCTTCTTTACCTCTGCGGCATTGTATTTGCGTGATGCGTTCTCCATACCGTCGGTGGTGATGACAAAGAGAGTCTTGTCGGGAACATCTTCTTTCCTTGCGTACTTGTGTATGCCTGAGATGTGCTTTACCGTTTCGCCGACTGCGTCGTAAAGCGCCGTGCATCCCATAGGCGCATAATCGTCGGCAGTAAGATCCGCCACCTCGGACAAAGGCTTGCGGTCGTGAACGACCTTCGATGTGTCGGAAAACATAACAGTTGTGACGAAGGCCTCGCCGCCGGTGCCTCTCTGCTTATCCAGCATCGTGTTGAAGCCGCCTATGGTGTCCGATCGCAGCGAAGCCATAGAACCGCTCTCGTCAAGGATGAAGACCAGCTCAGTCTTGTTTACGGTCTTTTCAGTGTTGGTGGCCTTTGCGGTGTTGTTAGTCTTTTTCATAATGATCCCTCCGTTTAAATGTCTGCGGGAGCCTTTAGGCTGCCCTTGTCTTTCTTACAGTCTCAGTATATCACACCGGCGAAAGGAAGTGGTCGCTTTTGAAGCGACATTTTTTATGCTTTTCCGCCACGGGCTGCGATCTCGGAGATGAGCTTTTCGGTGAGCCTGTCGAGTGCCTTGTGATCCATTGCCTTTACATAAAAGCTCTCCAGTTCGTCGTGGACCGCCTTTGCCGAGCGGATCGTCCCGGCAGCTTCGGCGGCAAGATCCCCGGCGGTGCGCCGGTTCATCCTGATGCGCAGCCTTCTGCCGGAGAGCTTCTGCTTGTCGTAGAAGCGCATAAGATTCAGCTTCACAGCTCCGGTATGACTGCATTCGGCGGCTGCGGGACCGCTTATCAGCGCGGTTCCGAGGGCGGGAATAACAATGTGCTGATAGGCCGTATCAGAGAGCATCTGATCCGGGGAGAGGATCACCTTGAAGCCGCGCGAAACGGCCTCGTCAGCAAGGCGGGAAAGGAGCTTATCCGTTGCAGCGAACAGCTCGTCGCTGAGGGTATAGACGTCGAAGCAGTCCTCCAGAGTTTCGTGGAAGGTGAGGGGTCCCTGTGCTGTCAGGGCGGTAAGGCGCCGCAGCATTTTCTCTCCGGAGGAGCCGCTGCTGCGCCCGAAGAGCTTTTTTGAAAACCTCCCCGCAAAGGCGTCGAGCTTTTCCGTCAGCAGACAGTCGGTACCGATGTGGAAGGTGTCAGTGCAGATATCCGAGGCGGCCTGAGTGAAGCGCCCTGCTCTTGCAAGGAGGGAGCGGTTGCGGTCGGCGGCATCAATTATCTCATCTTTGGATGCGGCGAGAATATCCCCATCCCAGAAGCGTCCGAGGTCGATATACTTCTGGCAGACACCGGGATATGCTGGCTCGAAGACGTGAGGGGAAGTGCCGTCGCAGACTGCGGAGCGCAGCTCGGGGATGACAACGGCGTCCAGAGAATCGGGATCGGAGGAACAGCGGTACCTTATTATATGGCAGCTGTTCTCAAAGTGATCTGCGATGCGCTTCATCAGGGTGGATTTGCCGGTGCCGGCACCGCCTTTCAGTATATAAGTAAAGCAGCTGGTATCGCTGAGGGTGCGGCCGAATTCGGTGCGGAAGACACCGCCGCTGACGGCGCCGAGGAAATAGGTCTCTGACATAGAATAGCCTCCTTACGGTGATAGAGTATAAAAAGCAGGAGCGGAGCAAACGGGACTGCTGCCGTCATAGTGCGGTAAACTGCGGTTTTACCGGCAAGCAGCATCCTTTCTTTTTTGCGCTGCTGCTTTTTTATCCTATGCTCTCAGAGGACATTTTGTTATCAGATCCCGCATTTGGGGTTGACTAATCAGTGCCGGGAGGGTATAATTCTTTTAGAGATATTTTTGTGAAAGAAGGAATATTGCTATGCGTACCGCACTCGTTACAGGGGCAAGCTCCGGCATCGGGGCTGAGATCGCCAGAAGGCTCGACAGCCTCGGATTCAATGTCATAATCACCGCCCGCAGGGCAGACAGGCTGGAAGCTCTCGCGTCGGAGCTCAAAAACAAGACAACGATCATTACAGCCGACCTCTCGGACAGGGAGGAATGCTACCGCCTTTACGGCGAGGTGAAGGATATGGGCGTTTCGGTGGTCGTGAACAACGCGGGCTTCGGACTGCTCGGGAATTTCGACGACACCGATCTTGAAAGGGAACTGTCGATGCTGGACGTGAACTGCGCCGCTGTACATATCTTTTCCAAGCTTTTCATCCGTGACTTCATACGCCGCGACAGAGGGTATATCCTGAATGTGGGTTCCTCGGCAGGACTTATGCCGGGAGGACCTCTGATGGCTTCGTACTACGCCTCGAAGGCTTATGTGGTGAGCCTGACTCAGTCCATAGCCGAGGAGCTGCGGGCGCGGGGCAGCAAAGCGAGCATATCGGTGCTCTGTCCCGGACCGGTGGAGACCGAGTTCAATGACGTGGCTAACTGCTCCTTCGCCATAAAGGGCATCTCGGCTGAGTTCTGTGCCGAGTACGCTCTGAAAGGCCTTTTCGCACGCCGGACGGTGATCGTTCCCTCGGCGGGGATGAAGCTGACAGCGGCGGCGGTAAGAGTCGCTCCGAGGAATATCGTGCTGCGCACTGCAAGGACTATGCAGAGCAAAAAGATAAAAGATCGGGTTTAATATTTTAATATTTCGCAATAATCATTCATTTTTACAAAAAACAATACATCATTTTGTGCAGAATGAATAAGTAAACGTTCTCATTTTTGGCAAATAAACTAATTGAAAAATCTTACAAATTGGGTTACAATGATTATACAAATATTTTTGGAAAGGATGTAATCCAATATGAAAATGAGAAAGATTTTTGCAGGCATGGCTGCAGCTGCAATGGCTATGACCATGGCTATCTCTGCTTCCGCTGAAGAGGTTGCACTTACTGGCAAGGCGATCACAATGAACGACAGCGCTATCAGAGTTAACATCTTCAACCCCTGGGGCGATGAGACCTGCAAGGCTGTAGAGTCGATGGAAGTATTTGACTATGCTGTTCAGGCTGACGTTACTGTTAAGGTAACAGGTGCCGATCAGGTAGGCGGCAAGTTCAAGATGTACATCAACGGTTCTGCAAACGTAGATGCTGCTGACATTCAGGTATGGGAGCCCGGCGCAGGCACAGCTTGCGAGACTTCTGTAGTTGACGTTGACGGCGACGGTGAGTACGTTATTACCTTCAAGGTTACCGAAGGTTCTTGGATCTATGGCGAGAACAACTTCCTGGCTGTTTACACTGACATTGATACCGATACTTGGTCTGCTCTGAATGACGGTGAAGGCGATCCTAACCTCCTCCAGATCACAAAGATCGACATCACCAAGGAAGGCGAAGAAGCTCCTGCTCCCGATCCTGAGCCTGAGCCTGAGCCCGCTCCTGCTCCCGAGCCTGAGCCCGCTCCTGCTCCCGTTCCTTCCGCTCCTACAGGTGCTGGCGCTGGAATCGCTCTTGCCGGCCTTGCTGTAGCAGGCGCTGCACTCGTTATCTCCAAGAAGAAGTAATTCTGACTGGGAACGAAAAATCAAGTAAATAAAGAGAGCCGTATCTTAGGATACGGCTTTTTTTGTTACGTTCCCGGAGACCGGATGAAGCATATCTGTGAAGGCCGCAGATCTTACATCATCATCGGGGGATCGTTGACATAAACGGTCTTGGGCTTTTTGGTCTTTATCATCAGGATGATAAATATTATGAGGAAGAGAGCGCCTACGCCGAAGCCGATGAAGGGGATGAACTTCATTGAATCGTACTGCACGCAGTTGAATACACAGCTCTCGTCAACGAGTTCGAGATAATCCTGGGTGGTGAGGCCCCACTCGTCGAAGCACTCTTTGAGGTACTGCTTTACCTTGTCGGGCATGGCGATGACCTTAGTGGTGACATTTACCGGTGTGGGTACGGGAGCGTCCGGATTATCAAGTATTGCCCTTGACTGGTCGGCGAGCTTGTCAAGCGAGGTCTGGACGTCCTTATTGCCTGCGCTTACAACGGCATAGTGGTTGTTGAAGTAAACCAGATAATAAGGTGTCTCGCTGGAACCCATAGGGATGAAGCCGTATTTGCGGGTGGTCTTCTGCACAGCGATCTGGCCGAAGGAGGCGTCGATGTCTCCGCGGACAAGATCGCCCACCTCTGCGCTTTCCTTATCGACGGTTTTGAAATCGGTGATGTCATCCTTCATGATCTTGATAGTATCACCGAGTCCGATAGCGCCCATAAAGAATCCTATGACACTGATGGCCGCTATGATGATCTTTACTCTGAACATTATTACTCCTCCTATAAACATTAGATGATATAATCATAACACAGCAGAAAAGAACTGTCAAGACATATTTTGCGGTGCCGCCGGCGAAAGAGGATCAAATTTGACGGTATAACAATTTATGCCTTGCATTGGAACCGGAAATATTGTATAATGGTAACATCAAATATTATTCGGAGATGATACTGATGAGTGAAAAGGTATATTCGGGGATCCGTGAACTGCCCCGGGGGAATGCTCCCGAGACGGTCACAGAGGGATGTCTTGTGCTGGAGGGCGGCGCCTTCCGCGGAGTGTACACCAACGGAGTACTGGACGTGCTGATGCAGGCGGGGATCAATCTCAGGACGGTCTACGGCGTGTCGGCGGGGGCGCTCAATGCGGTGAATTACGTCGCGGGACAGATAGGCCGTTCGGGGAGATTCAATCTCCGCTACCGCCATGACAGCAGATATGTGGGAAAGGATGCCCTGAAAACCAACCGCGGGCTTATCGGGTTCGATTTTGCCTTCGGCGATCAGAAGGGAGTGGAGAAGCTCAATACTGAGCGCCTGATGAGCCCGGAGCGTGAGCTCTACGCTGTGGCTACCTGTCTTGAAACAGGAAAGGCCGAGGCTTTTGAGAAGGGCAGCGATATTGAGCGGATGTTCGCGGCTGTACAGGCATCGGCTTCGATGCCGTATCTTTCGAGTGTGGTGGAGATAGACGGGCGGCATTACCTTGACGGCGGATGCGCCTGCAAGATACCCCACAGATTTGCCCTCGGCAGAGATTTTGAGAAGATCGTTGTCGTGAGGACCAGGACCAGGAGCTACCGCAAGAAGCTGAAAACAGGACGCAGCCTGCCGGCAGCAAGACTGATATATAAGGACTATCCCGACTTCTGCGCCTCGCTGGAGCGGGAGCGGGACAGCTACAACCGCCAGTGCGATGAGCTGGAGCTTCTTGAGGCCAAGGGCAGGATCTTTGTGATCGCCCCCTCGGAGGAGCTTAGCGTCAGCAGACTGGAGGGCGATATGGAAAAACTGGGTGCGCTTTATCACCTGGGATATGACGATGCCGAAGCAAGGCTGGAGGATCTGAAAAGATACCTGGGTATCTGACAGCGGGAACAAGGAGTGAACAGAAATGACCGGATGCAGGAACAGTAAGGGTGTACGGCTGCTGCCTTTGGCCTGCAATGCAGCGATGATAGTCCTTGAACTTGTGGGGACGAGTCTGGCCTTTGCCAAGGGAGGCCTGGGTACACTGAAATGGTTCACGGTGCTATCGAACATACTGGCGCTGATCTCCAGCATAGCTTTCCTGATCTCGTATCTGCGGCGCGGCGGAAAGGTGTCCTTTATCGCGGGCCTGCTGAGGTATTTTGCCTCCTGCTGTCTGGCGTTGACTTTCCTGACGGTGATCTTTGTGCTGGTGCCTATGGCGGTGCCGGGCGGAACTGTGGCTAACGTACTTTTCCGCGGAGCAAATCTGTATCATCACCTGCTGTGCCCGATACTGTCCTGCCTGTCATTTATTTTTGCGGAGCAGGGCGTACACATAGATAAGAAGCTTATGTTTGCTTCCCTTGCTCCGACGATGATCTACGCAGTGGTGTTCGTGATACTCAACATTGCGCGGGTGGTTAAGGGACCTTATCCCTTCCTGCGGGTGTATGAACAGCCCTGGTATATGTCGGTCGTGTGGGCAGCTGTGATAGGCGGTCTGGCTGCAGGCTCAGCCTGGCTGATAGGGCGGCTCAGGAACAAAGCCGGATAGGGGGATTTGTATGGACAAGGATGCTATACGTTTTTTGATAAAGGCGAAGCGGGCGACATACGCCGGCAAGGGTGCCGAGACGGTCTCTTCCCGCAGGGCTTCTCACGATCTGATCTTCCGCGAGGGTGACTTTATGTATCTTGACACATACCTTGGAGGAGAGAGGTTCGCCGGCGAGGAGGCATTGTGGATAAAGGATATCCCCTGCTGGAGTATGAACTACGCAGGGAGAGTCATCGGCGAGGGGTTCAGCGGTGACTTCCTGAAAGAGGCTTTGCTGAGAGTGCCCGAGGACAAGCCCTTCCGCGGGCCGGAGGAGTATTCGGAGGGAGATTTCGTTTACCGCTGTGAGGTCACGGGAGACTCCGAGTGGTTCCAGGGCAGGGAGACTATCTTCCGTGCCGGAGAGCTTATATACGAATGTTACTATCACGGCGGTACGATAAAGTGAGGAGAGACTGAACAAACACCAAAGGAGACATTATTATGATCGAGATAAAAGAACTTACTCCGGATGAATTCCCGGAGATGAAGGAGCTGTTCAGAGCGGTGTTCACAGCACCTCCGTGGGAGGATGACTGGAGCGACGAGCAGCAGCTGGACGAATATCTGAAGGACCTTTGCCAGGTCCGCACGCCCATAGACCTGGGGCTCTACGAGGACGGCCGTCTCATAGGCATATCGATAGGCTGTGTGAAGCACTGGTGCGGCGGGACTGAATACTTCATCGACGAATTATGCATAGCAAGGGACCGTCAGGGCGGCGGCCTCGGCACGAGATTTATGGAGCTTATCGAGAGTCATCTGGCTGAACGGGGCATAAGGCAGATCTTTCTGATGACGCAGAAGAGAGTCCCTGCTTACAGTTTCTACAAGCACCGCGGTTTCAATGAGGTCGAAGGGCTGACGCCCTTTTTCAAGGAGTTCTGATGCGGATATGGCAGACGGAAGTAATTACATCTGGAAAAAAGCGGGAATCGAAGATATCAGCCAGTTGGTGGAAACACGTATCACCGTGCTCTTAGCGGCGAACAGGCTCCCCGAAGGGACGGATATGAGCGAAGTGGAACGGGAGACAAGGGCATACTATGAAAGGGCTCTTGCTGACGGTACGCACGTGGCATATCTTGTATTTGAGAGCGGAAACTTCGTAGGTGCCGGGGGGATAAGCTATTACGCGGTCATGCCCACCTATCACAACCCTACGGGCAGGAAGGCATATGTGATGAATATGTACACTCATCCCGGACACCGCCGGCGCGGCATCGCATATAAGACTCTGGATCTGCTGGTAAATGATGCGCGGGAAAAGGGCATCATGGAGATCACGCTTGAGGCCACTGAAATGGGACGTGCGCTGTATGAGAGGTATGGCTTCACACAGATGAACAGCGAAATGGAACTGACTGCTCACTCATTATGAGGGCAGCATCAGGCGTGTTTTGTCCCCGCAGCGTTCGCTGAACGGGCATTTTCCGCACCTGGATCAGCTCTGTTTTCGATACGGCGCCTCCGATCTTTCTGGATCGGAGGCGCCTCTTTTGTCTGGTTGTGCAGGATTTGTATATCTGCACAAAAAACAATGTTAAAATTTGTATATACAGACAGTACACAAACATCGCTTTTTCTGATATAATGGTCTAAAAGCAGCTCGCGATGATAGTTTCATATTTTTATATGTTATCATTGTTTACTATGCTGTCTCATACGGAAGAGCATTTGCTGCACAGCCCGAAGCTGTACAACGGCGGGCAGGTAAGAACGTGTGGGGATGATCGGTCAGGCAAACGGCTTGCGGGCTATTATAAGGGGAGTAAGGGATATGAGAGAAACGATCTTGTTCTGTGACGGCTGGGAGTTTTCTTTGCAGCCCATAGGCAGCGAATACAGAGATGATCTTGAATGGCAGAGAGTGGACATACCTCACGACTGGCTCATCGAGGATACAAAGGATCTTTACAAGACCTCGACGGGCTGGTACCGCCGTGTCTTCACGGTGCCGGAGGACGGCAGACGCACCTCGCTGCGCTTTGAAGGTGTGTATATGGATTGCAGGGTATATGTGAACGGCAGTCTGGCCGGGGAGTGGAAGTATGGCTATACCACTTTCGAGTTCGATATCACAGACCTGCTCGTGAGCGGCGAGAACCTTGTCACCGTCAGAGTGGATCACAGGGAGCCTAACTCCCGCTGGTATTCCGGAGCAGGTATTTACAGACGGGTATGGCTGAACCGTTTCGGGAAGACTCACTTCCTCCCCGACGGAGTATATATATCGGCAGACGAAAAGGGCGGTCTGACCGTCACATCCGAGACCGAACGCCCTGAGGGGGATGCGGCTGCCCCCCTTAGCCTGAGAACTACCGTTTATTACGGCGGTGAGATCAAGGCGGGACCTCTGACAAGTGCGGTGTGTGCGGCGGACAGGTCTGTGCTGCCGGCAGAGATCACTCGCAGCGGCTGGAGCTATTCCTCCAACACTCAGTATCTCAAAGTCGAAAACCCGAAGCTGTGGGAGCTTGAGAAGCCGGAGCTTTATACCTGTGTGACGGAGCTTTTGCAGGACGGAGAGGTCATCGACAGCGTAAGCATCCGTTTCGGGTTCAGAAAGATAGAATTCACCACCGACAAAGGGTTCTTTTTAAACAGCAGACACGTCAAGCTGCACGGAGCCTGTATGCATCACGATCTGGGAGCGCTGGGTTCGGCAGTGAACAGGTACGCCGTAAAAAGGCAGCTATTAAAGCTGAGAGAAATGGGCGTGAACGCAGTCCGTACCAGCCACAATCCTCCCGCAGCGGAACTGCTTGAGCTGGCTGATGAGCTGGGCTTCCTTATACTCGATGAAGCTTTTGATATGTGGGAGGGCGCCAAGACTACCTACGACTATGCAAGGTTCTTCCCCGAATGGGTCCGCAGGGACGTGGCCTCCTGGATAAGGCGTGACAGGAATCATCCCTGTCTGATCGGGTGGAGCATCGGCAACGAGATATATGATACCAACAACAGCGAGAGGGGACAGGAAGTGACCTCGCTGCTGAAAGCGCTTGTTCAGCAGCACGATCCCCGAAGGACCGCTTACATAACTATCGGCTCGAACTATATGGGAGGAGAGAACGCCCGCAGGTGTGCCGATATACTGAAAGTTGCCGGGTACAACTACGCCGAAAGGCTTTATGACAAACAGCACGCTGAGCATCCTGACTGGATGATCTACGGTTCGGAGACCTCATCGGTGGTACAGAGCAGGGGAATATATCATTTTCCCCTGGAGAGGCCGATACTGTGCGAGGATGACGAGCAGTGCTCCTCGCTGGGAAACAGTGCGCCTGCCTGGGCAGCCAAGAGCTGGGAGGCCTGCATCATCCCCGACCGAGACAGGGATTTCTGTGCAGGGCAGTTCATATGGACGGGCTTCGACTATATCGGTGAGCCGACACCTTACTCCACCAAAAACAGCTATTTCGGTCATTATGATACGGCGGGCTTCCCGAAGGACAGCTCCTATGTGTTCAGGACTGTGTGGACGGACGGAGGATCCCGTCCATTCGTGCATATCTTCCCTTACTGGGATTTCACCGAGGGTGATATGATAGATATTCGTGTTGCGAGCAACTGTTCCCGCGTTGAGGTTTACTTCAACGATGAGCACATAGCCGGCGGAGACCTTGATCCCGCCCACAGCGACAAGCTCACCCTGGATATAAAACTGCCATACCGCAAGGGCGTGATCCGTGCTTTGGCTTACGACGCATCAGGGAATGAAGTCTGCTGTGACGAGGTAAGAAGCTTCGGCGATGCGGCAGGAGTAACAGTCACCGCTGACAGGGAGACACTCCGTGCAGGCAGTGACGAGCTTTGCTTTGCCGAGATCTCGGCGGTGGACGAAAACGGCGTGTTTGCAGCCAATGCCAACGACAGAGTATTCGTAAGCGTGACTGGTGCAGGCAGGCTCATCGGCCTTGACAACGGCGATCCCACCGACTACGAGCAGTATAAGGGGACATCCCGTAGATTGTTCTCGGGCAAGCTGCTGGCGGTCATTGCTCCCACCGGGGAGGACGGGGAGATCAGGCTGACTGTGACCTCGCCTTCGCTTAAAAAGACTGAGCTGATTTTAAGATCGGAGAAAGCGGAGCCCATAAAGGGTATGAGCTTTGTACAGAGCTGCTCCGACAGGCCCTGCGACTGCCCGGATGCGATAAAGGATATACCGGTAAGGCGTATCGAGCTTTCCGGGGAGAGAACAGTCTTTGATGCCGAGCATACCGAGCTGAGCTTTAAAACAAGGCTTTATCCCGCAAACACAGTCTATGGCGGAGATATCGAATACAGGATAACCACCGAGAGCGGGATAGTCTCGCCTCTTGCGGAAATAGTATCTCAGACTGAGAAAGGCGTTACCGTTCGGTGCTTCGGGGATGGAGAGTTCTTCCTGAGGGCATTCAGCCGCAACGGTACAGAAAAGATTCATATTTTCTCGATGCTGAAACTCCGGGCAGAGGGCATAGGCTCGGCGCTTATCGATCCCTACAGTAATATACCGGGAGGACTGTTCACCGCCGCTTCAAATGCAGCAAATGGTATGCAGCACGGAGTCTCCATCGGTCAGGGCGGCGGCTGGATAGGCTATGATAACCTTGACTTCGGCAGCGTCGGCAGCGACGAGATCACAGTTTCGCTGTTCGCTAATTACTCAACACCGGTACGCATAAAGGTATGGGACGGAACTCCGGAGGACGGTACGCTGCTGGGAGACTTTGAATACGATCTGAAGCCGATCTGGCTGACATATCAGGAGATGACGTTCAAGCTGCCGGTGATGCTGCGCGGCGTGCGTACGATCTCATTGCAGTCGGATATACAGTATGAGGTGGGCTTGTTCAGGTTCAGGAAATATGCCAAGGAAAATTCCGAGCTGCCGGCGCTGTACGCCGAGAACATCTACGGCGACAGCTTCACCCGCAGCGAGGACGCCGTTACTGACATAGGCAATAACGTGACCATAGATTTCGGTATGTTCGAGTTTAAGGAGCCGCCTGAGAAGATCTGTATAACAGGCCGTTCGGCTCTGGCTGTGAACAGTATAGGGATCAAGATCGAAGGCGGGGAGTGTATGCAGTGGCAGTTTGAGTTCGAGGGCTGCAGTGAGTACACTGAGCGCTGCTTCCCCCTGGACGGTGTCAGGGGCAGCTGCCGGGTATCGGTGGTGTTCCTGCCGGGCTGCGAATTCGATCTCAGATCCATAAGATTCGGTTGATCGCCGGGATCCGGCATATATTGTGGTTTTGACTGTGCCTTGCATACAAAATAACGTGTTACCGCTTGACAAAAGGGCTCTTATGTAATATAATTGTATTGTGTATCGAGATCCGGAGGAGGTGGCGTTATGCGTAAAAGGATTGCGGCGGCAGCAGCAGCTTTGCTTGCGGCTTTTTCGTGCGTGTTCTGTGCGTATGCAGCGCCTGAACAGCCGGAGGAGCCGGAATCTTCCGTGACCGAGACCACTGAGGTCACATCGCAGAGCGAGACGGAAACAGAGACTTCCGGGCAGATCACCAAGGAGACCACGGCGGACACCTCTGTATCGGAGACAGAGACTACCGAGCAGACCACCAAGGAGACCACGGCGGACACTTCGGTATCGGAGACAGAGACTACCGAACAGACCACCAAGGAAACTACGGCTGAGACCGTTACACGTACTGAGACCGAAACGACGGCTCAGACTACCGAGCAGACTGCGGCATCCGTTTCAGTCACCGAGACAGAGGCTGCGAGCCAGGTAACGTCCGAGTCGCAGAGCGAGACGGAAAAGGAAACGGATCTTCCTGCGGCGGAGCCTTCTAAGGTTTCTCTGATCGTGGGAGATATAAAGAACGACGAGTTCGATGTATCGCTGAATATGATCCTGGAGATGCCTGTTACCAGCGCATCCATAAAGATAGAATACGACAGCTCGCTGATGCAGCTTGCTGACAGCACCCTTAGTGATGCTCCCGGCGGGATGCCGGTCGAGAAGATCTACGACGGGTCATACAGCTATAAGTATATAAACCCCAACGGGACAAGCTACAGCGGCGTGTATGCCACCCTGCATTTTAAGATCACGGACACAGCTATGACCTCATCGGTCATATATGTGACGGTCGAGTCGCTGGAGGATAAAGACCTGCTGGATGTTCCGAACATCATACAGAACGGTATCGTAAAGTACCGCGAGACTGACAGCGGTACAGACTCGGAAGAGGAGAGCAGGAGCTCGGACAGCAGCGAGGACGAGCGGCCGGTAATAAACATCAAGGTCGGTGAGCTCCCGGTAATGCTGGAGGAGCTGGGCATACCCGATGTGAATAATATCAGGACTGTCAAGGTGCTGGATACGGCGCTGGCAGTCTATGAGCAGGGAGCACTTTCAGCCCTTGCTCCCGGTGAGACGGAGCTGATACTGAAATATTCCAGCGGCAAGGAGCTGAGGTTCAGGCTCATTGTGGCAAAGGCGGATCCGGCAGCGCCGACCCCCGACAGCAGCATCGCTGAGGAGAAGGAGGACACTTCCGGGCGGAATCTTTGCATATCTGCGGCGGTAATGTTCGCTATCGCGGCGGTGGCGCTGGAGTATGTTTTCATAATGAAGCCTTTCAAGAAAAAGCCTATGCCGGAGGATGACGGACCGGACGGTCCCAACGAGGGCGAAACGGAGGAATTTGTCGCTTATGACGACGATGACGCTCCGGAGATGGTACAGAATCCCGAAGAGGTCTTCGCCCGCAGGATGAAGCCGGAGGAGAAACAGATACAGAGGGCAGCTCAGAAGGCTGAGGAAAAACGGCCTCAGAAACAGGCAGGCAGACCTTCACAGAAGCCTGAAAAGAAAGATGCGCATAAGCAGACACATAAGCCTGCTCAGGGAGGGACTCACAAGGCAGTAAAGGATAGTGCCGACAGATCTCTTGGGAGCGGGGCTGATAAGGCCGTGAAGAACAGGCAGCATAAGCCGTCTCAGGGAGGAACGAGAAAGCCTCCGCAGGGGAGCAGGCATAAGAGTTCTTCCGGACAGGGCGGTAAAAAGCCCGGTAGCAGAGACAAGAAATAACATCGAATGACTGCTGCACTGAAAAATTAAACAAGATGACGATCGCCCCGCTGCACTGCAGCGGGGCGACCTTGTTAATATAGGCAACACCGCCAACCCGCGGCTTGCGCCTCTGCACGTCATCTGCTTGCATATTTCCCGTCATAGCACACAAATTTTCCTTGCCGGGCGAAAAGCGAATTGGTCTTCGCTCGCCCGCCTGCGTCAAATTTATGCACTCTGACGAAAAATCTCAGCTCAACTTTGTTGAGCTTGCGCGTGATCTGACGCACAGGGGTTGTGCGGTATTGCCTTAACGGATGAACAGGCGGGGGTTTGCCTGCTTTTTAAAATTTTTTGTGTTTCCCCCTTTACAATCATCACAAAATATAGTATAATTTTATTGTGAGTGATTGTGTGCGGATGCGCATTATAATATTTTAAGGAGTGGTAGATGATGGCACCTAAGTATAAGAGGATCCTTCTTAAACTCAGCGGTGAGGCTCTTGCCGGAGACAAAAAGGTCGGACTTGATTATGATGTTATCAACAGGTTCGGCGAGAGTATCAAGAAATGCGTCGATGCCGGTGTTGAGGTCGGTATCGTTGTCGGCGGAGGCAATTTCTGGAGAGGGCGTTCCAGCGGCGGTATGGACAGAACAAGAGCGGACCATATAGGTATGCTGGCTACCGCTATGAATGCTCTGGCTGTTGCCGACGGCCTTGAGCACTGCGGTATGGAGGTAAGAGTCCAGACTGCTATCTCGATGCCGCAGGTGGCTGAACCTTATATCAGAAATAAAGCTATGAGGCATTTTGAAAAGGGAAGAGTGTGCGTGTTCGGATGCGGAACAGGAAACCCCTTCTTCTCAACTGATACTGCTGCTGCACTCAGGGCTGCCGAGATCGAAGCTGATATATTCTTTAAGGCGACTATGGTCGACGGCGTTTATAACAAGGATCCTCACAAGTTCCCTGATGCTGTGAAGTTCGATACACTGAGCTTTACTGACATCCTCTCCAAGGATCTTGCGGTCATGGATTCCACAGCAGCTGCTATGTGCAAGGATAATAATATCCCGATACTTGTTTTTGACCTTGCAGATCCGGATAATATCTACCGCGCCTGCATGGGCGAAAAGATCGGAACTATCGTAAAATAATCATTGATCGAAAGGACTGAAAATCATGAATGAAGTCAAAGAAAAAGCCAAGACCAAAATGGAAAAATCTATCAATGTGATGCTTTCGGATTTTGCATCTATCAGAGTCGGAAGGGCTAATCCTGCTGTGCTCGACAAGGTAAGAGTAGATTATTACGGCTCGCCCACTCCGGTCAACCAGCTTGCTACTGTTTCTGTTGCCGAGGCAAGAGTACTTGTTATTACTCCCTGGGACAAGAGCGTTCTCGGAAAGATCGAAAAGGCTATCCAGGCTTCGGATGTCGGGATCAATCCTCAGAATGACGGTTCCGTTCTGAGAATGACTTTTCCTCAGCTCACTGAGGAGGACAGAAAGAAGATCGTCAAGGACGTCAAGAAGCAGGGCGAGGAGACCAAGGTCGCTATCCGCTCGATCAGGCGTGATGCTATGGAAAAGTACAAGACCATGAAGAAAAACGGCGAGATCACCGAAGATGATATGAAGGATTGCGAGGATCAGGTCCAGAAGCTTACTGATAAGTTCGTTAAGCAGGTGGATGTTCACGTTGCCGAAAAAGAAAAAGAGATCATGTCGATCTGATCGGTGAAGAGTATGGCTAAGATCGAATTATCCGGACCGCCGCCGGTCCACGTCGGAGTTATTATGGACGGCAACGGCCGATGGGCCAAGAAGAGAGGTCTCCCGAGAAAATTCGGACACAGGGAAGGCGCAAAGAACTTCAAGAAAATATCGCGCCATGCCAAAGCTCTTGGGATCAAGTATATAACCTATTATGCTTTTTCGACCGAGAACTGGAAAAGGCCGCAGGATGAAGTTGATGCGCTTATGGACCTTTTCGATAAGTACCTTGACCAGATCGACGGTTTTCTTAAAGAGGAGTTCCGGATCAGGTTTATCGGGGATCTTTCAAAATTCACTCCCAAGCTAAGGGAAAAGATGAGGCAGAAGGAAGAACTGTCGGCTAAGTATGATTCCATTACTATGATAATTGCCGCGAATTACGGCGGCAGGGATGAACTGGCTCATGCAGCGAGACTTGCGGCTGAGGATGTAAAAGCCGGGCTTATAGCTCCCGAGGATATAACCGAGGATTACCTGCAGAAAAAACTTTATACAGAAGATATACCAAATGTCGATCTGATAATCAGGCCGGGCGGAGAGCAGAGACTGTCGAATTTCCTGATCTGGCAGTCGGCTTATGCCGAGTATTATTTTACAGATACTCTTTGGCCCGATTTTTCCAAAAATGATCTTGAAAAAGCGGTCGAGGTCTATTGCGAGCGTAACCGCAGATTCGGCGGAGTGTGAGCTCTGCCCTGAAAGGACATGATCTGTAAATGAAAACGCGAATCATATCGGCAGTAATTGCCATTGCTATCGCGATAATTGTGCTGGTACTGCACAACACTTTTGTATTCAACCTTGTGTTTGGTGCAATAGCTGCTCTGGCAGTCGCCGAGATATTCCATGCTACGCATCACATAAAGTTTATTGTACCGACCATTGCCTGCTGTGCTTACACGTTCATTGATATGTTTATGGACGTTTTTCATCGGAACGGCTGGCTGACATTTTTCACTAACAGGCTGTATTTCGGAGCACTTGTACTTTATATGTGCGTGTTCTATTTGAGAAATCACGAGAAGTTCAAGTATAAGGATTTCTTCTTTATGCTCGGCGTAGCGATACTGATACCCTATTCCTTCGGTACGCTGCTTCTTATGTCTTACGACAAGAGCGCCGGAATGTTCATTATCGTTATTACGCTCTGCGCAGCCTGGCTTGCTGATTCCGGTGCATATTTTGCCGGGACTTTCTTCGGAAAGACAAAGCTTTGTCCGGACATAAGTCCGAAAAAGACCGTGGAAGGCGTTGTGGGCGGTGTGATCTCCAACGGAGTGCTGATGCTCATAATCACTCTGTTCTACGATATGTTCACCGACGGTTTTGAACCGAGGTACTTCTTTATCTGCCTGAGCGGAATGATCGCCGCTGTTGTCGGACTTATCGGAGACCTTACTGCTTCGATAATCAAAAGGCAGTGCGGTATCAAGGACTACGGCAACATCATGCCGGGACACGGCGGTGTTATGGACAGGTTTGACAGCCTGCTGCTCGTGGCGCCGTTCATGTATTATATGTATTCTCAGGGCCTGCTTGTCAAGTAAGCCCTATCGGGGGCAGCGGCCGGAGCTTTTCGGCTGCCGTCCCCTTAAGGCGTTATAATGGGATGTATCATAGGAGGTAGGCTATGAGGAAGAGCTTGAAGATCATAATTCCTGCTTCGGTATTGCTGGCTGTTATCGCTGCTGTGTTTGTTGTCAGATATGTGAAGTCGGACAACGATTTTGAATTCCGTGAGGGCGAGTATAGGTGGGAGCTCGATTATTTCGGCAAAGACAAATACTCCGAGCTGCACGAGGAGATCAGTGATGCCGATAAAGCGGAACTTATGTCGCTGTATGATGAAGTGGACAGGGCTTTTTCCTTTGTCTGCAAGACTGACGAAGAAGCTAAGGCTGAATTCGGTGACTATCTGTATGTTTACGCAGCCGATCATACTATCGCAGATCATGAGACTCATAAACTCCGGCTGCTTACCGGAAAAGTGGACGGAGACGAAGCTGTGCTTTGGTTCTCGTATCTTAGCCGCGTCTATTCTGCAGGCGGCGAATTGCTATGCTCCTCAGGCAGCGAGAATAACCCTTGCAAGGTCAGACTGGAAGCCGAGAAGCGGGACGGGAAATGGGTTGTTACCGATAGAATGGAACACCCGTAATTTTAACAGAAAGATCTGAAAATATGAAAACCATCACTATACTTGGCTCGACCGGTTCGATCGGTACGCAGTCATTAGAAATTGCTAAAAAGCATAAGTTTAAAGTAAAAGCACTTGCGGCTCATTCAAATACAGATCTGCTTGCGGGACAGGTAAAAGAGTTCGGAGCAGAGTATGCCTGTATTTTCTGCGAGGATAAGGTCAATGCTCTTAAAGAGGCATTGAATAATGAAGATGTAACTGTCCTTTCGGGTATGGAAGGGCTCAAAGCTATTGCGGAGCTTGACGGCGTCGATATAATGATCAACTCCGTCGTCGGGATGGTCGGGCTTGAACCGACTCTCACGGCTATTGCTCACGGTACAGACATTGCTCTTGCCAATAAGGAAACGCTTGTTGCCGGAGGAGAACTTGTCATCAGGGCTGCATCGGAAAAAGGCGTGAAGATATATCCTGTTGACAGTGAACATTCGGCGATCTTTCAGTGCCTGCAGGGAAATAAACGGGAACAGGTGAGCAAGATACTGCTTACTGCATCCGGCGGGCCTTTTTTCGGAAAAACGCGAAACGAGCTTGAAGGAGTTACCGTTGATCAGGCCCTCTCTCATCCTAACTGGTCTATGGGCAGAAAAATAACCATTGACTCTGCTACACTGATGAATAAGGGGCTGGAGTTCATCGAGGCTATGTGGCTTTTCGGACTCCGTCCCGACCAGATCGAGATCATCGTTCACAGGGAAAGCGTTATACATTCGGCTGTTGAGTATAATGACCATTCTGTTATTGCTCAGATGGGCGTCCCGGATATGAAAATACCGATACAGTATGCGCTCCTTTATCCTGACAGAGTGGATTGTCCGACTAAAGAGCTTTCTCTTACCGATTACGGAAGACTTACCTTTGCTAAGCCTGACTTTGAGACTTTTGAGTGCCTGAGTGCCTGCATAAAGGCTGTCACGGCCGGAGGTACAATGCCGGCGATGGTGAACGGTGCCAATGAAGCCGCTGTTGCTGCTTTCCTTGACGGGAAGATCGATTTTCTCGATATCGGAAGGATCGTTACAAGCGTGCTGGATGAATTTGAGAGCAAGCCGGTGACTTGCCTTGACGACGTTCTCGAAGCTGACAGAACAGCAAGAGCGTATGCAGAAAAGCAAATAAACAGATAAAAAGCAGAAAGGCAGCAAAATGAAGATACTCATAGCAATACTGATATTTGAAATCATCATAGTGATCCACGAGTTCGGTCACTTTATCGTCGCCAAGATGTGCGGCGTAAAGGTAAATGAGTTCTCGATCGGTCTCGGACCTGCGATCTTTAAAAAGCAGAAAGGCGAAACGCTTTATGCTCTGCGCATCGTTCCCTTCGGCGGATACTGTGCTATGGAGGGCGAGGACAAGGACTCCGATGACGACAGATCTTTCAACAAGAAATCCGTTCCAAAGCGTATGGCAATAGTTCTCGCCGGTATAGTGATGAATCTGATACTTGGATTTGTGCTGCTGGTGATCTATACAGTTGTCACAGCACCTATTACTTCGACAACTGTATCAAAATTTGACAGTGAAACCGCAAGATCACACGTTACCGGTCTTGAGGCAGGCGATGAGATCGTAAGCATAAACGGTATGCATATCTTTACGGATATGGATATGAGCTACCAGTTCCAGAATGATGAAGACAGCGTTTTTGAAATGGAAGTGATCAGAAACGGCGAGAAGATCAAGCTGGAAAACGTGGCGTTTGATATAAAAGATGAAAAAATGCATATCGACTTCTATGTCAAACCGATAGAAGCGAATTTCTTTACAGTAACGTCGTATGCTTTCCGGCATACTGTAACTGACGGAAGACTGATCTATATAACCCTGATAGATATGATAACCGGAAAGTATTCTTTGCGGGATCTCTCCGGACCGGTGGGCATCGTCAATGTTATCGGTGATGTTATCGACAGCGAGACGGATGAGGAAAAGGGTATAGACTGGTCGGGGCTGATGCAGCAGATGCTTTCTCTTGCCGCATTCATCACGATCAATATAGGTCTGTTCAATCTGCTGCCGCTCCCGGCTCTTGACGGAGGAAGACTGATCTTCCTGATAATCGAAGCGATACGCAGAAAGCCTGTCCCTCCCGAAAAGGAAGGTATGGTGCATCTTATCGGTATGGCGGCGCTGCTGCTGCTTATGGCGATCGTTACTGTCAGTGATGTTCTTAAACTCTTTTGATGAGGTGTAGATATGAACAGAAATGTTAAAGCCGTTAAGGTCGGGAACTGTACTCTTGACGGAAAAAAAATATATATCCAGTCGATGATAAATGTTCCGGCAGAAGATATCGAAGGCTCCGTCAGACAGGCTGTTGAACTGGAAAAGGCCGGCTGTGAGATAATCCGCGCAGCCATACCGAATATGGATGCGGTAAAACTCATCCCGGCGATAAAGGATAAGATCAGTATCCCGCTTGTCGCTGATATACATTTTGACTACAGGCTTGCGGTCGCTTCTGCTGAGGCCGGGATAGACAAGATAAGGATCAATCCGGGCAATATCGGTGATATGGATAAAGTCAAGGCTGTTGTAAAGGCCTGCAGCAGCAGGAACATCCCTATAAGGATCGGTGTTAACGGCGGATCCCTTGAAAAAGACCTGCTCGAAAAGTATGGCAGACCAACTCCCGAAGCTCTTGTGGAAAGCGCTATGAGACACGTCAGGATACTCGAAGAGTGTGATTTCGGAGATATAGTTATCTCGCTGAAATCCTCGGATGTTCCGACGATGATAGGTGCATACAGGCTTCTTGCGGAACAGTGCTGTTATCCGCTGCACCTGGGTGTTACTGAGGCGGGGACTCAGAGAATGGGTATCATAAAATCTGCCGTCGGGATAGGCTCACTCCTTTGTGACGGTATAGGCGAGACGATCCGGGTATCACTTACCGATGATCCGGTCAATGAGATCTACGCTGCGAAGGATATACTCAAAGCTGTCGGAAAAGGAAAAGGCGTGAAGATCGTATCCTGTCCGACCTGCGGGAGGACCAAGATCGACCTTATTTACCTCGCAAAGAAAGTCGAGGATGCTGTAAGGGATATCGATAAGGATATAACCGTTGCTGTTATGGGATGTGTTGTAAACGGTATCGGAGAATCCGGCAATGCTGATATTGGTATCGCCGGAGGAGACGGATGTGCTGTGCTGTTTGCAAAAGGAGAAAGAATAAGAAAAGTCAGCGAGGATGAAGCGCTTGAAGCGCTGCTTGCTGAGATAGAAAAGCTGTAAGGATATAGGATGAATACATACACATTTGCTGAACTGTTTGAAAAGTATAAGGATCTTATCCCTCGTGATATGGAGGACGGAAAGGTCCTGAAGCTGTATTATGACGAACCGGCCAAAACGATCGCCGTTGATGTAAGGTTCGATACGCCGCTGCCCTGGGCAAGCGTAAACAGCTGTGAGCATCAGCTCGAAAAGGCGCTGAAGCTCCGTGGGATGAAGATCAACTGTAAATATACTCCGGACAAGCTCACTGCTGATTATTTTCCGGAGCTTATCAATTATATGAAATGCCGCTGCTCTGTGGTGAACGGCTATTTTACGGATGCAGCAGCTTCGCTTGAGTTCGGCTGCTTCAGGATCGTTCTTGCCAGGGGCGGACTGAAGATACTTGAGAAGGCTAATTTTTCCGGTATATTTAAGAACCTTGTAAGAGAGTTGTTTTCTGCTGAGATCTCTGTTGAGTTTTCGGGAGTTACCGATATTTCCGAGGAAGAACTCAACAAGGCTCACGATGAGCGCGTTAATTCTCTGCCTGTTTTTGAAGTTCAACCGTCTGAGGGCGGGAAGGCGCAGCCTGGGAATGCGGGTACGGCAGCTGCTCCTGCACCTGAATTCAGAAAGGCGGATGTTGATTTCACAAGGCTCGGTCTTCTTGCTGACGGCGCTCTTGTACTGAAAGGCTCACCTATACCTTCAAACAGTGTTATAACAGATATGAAGGATCTCCCTGAGGAGGATTCAGATATTGTATATAACCTCTGGGGAGAGGTATTCAGCATCGATACAAGAGAGGTAAAGAACGGCGAGATGCTTATAGCCAACCTGTTTTTTACCGATTTTACATATTCTGCATCGATCAAGATGATCGGTGGATCGCGCAGATCAAAATACAGTAAGATGACCGGCAAGGAAGAGCTGGAAGCGCTGCTTTCCAACATCAAGGTCGGTTCGACGATCATATGCTCCGGTAAATTCGTTTTTGATAATTTTTCGCATACTCTTAATCTTGAGCCTTCCGATATTATGCTCGTCAGGCAGCAGGAACATAATGATACCTGTGAAAAGAAAAGAGTTGAGCTCCACTGTCATACCAATATGTCTGCTATGGATGCGCTTGCACCTGCGGAGAAACTTGTCGAACGTGCATATAAATGGGGGCATCAGGCAATAGCCATAACCGATCACGGCGTTGTACAGGGATTTCCCGGTGCTATGAACGCGGTTGCGGATATCAGAAAGAAGGGCGGAAGCTTCAAGGCTATTTACGGTATAGAGGCTTATGAAGTCAATAATGATCTTAATATAGTCAGAGGCTGCGACCGCAGAAGGCTTAACGGTGAGATCATTGTTTTTGACCTTGAAACATCAGGACAGTATCACGATAAGGACAGGATCATTGAGATCGGTGCAGTGAAGCTTCGCGGACTCGAGATCGTTGACAGCTTTGATACTTTTGTCAATATTCATGAGCCGCTTACCGAGTTTATAAAGGATCTTACGAAGATAACAGATGAGATGCTGGCCGGCGGTCTTGAAGAGGCAGATGCCGTCAAAGCGTTTGTTGAATTCTGCGGCGAGAGCCCGGTGCTCGTTGCTCACAATGCAAGATTTGATACCGGCTTTCTTGATGAAGCGCTCAGAAGAAACAATATAAAGCTCAGATATACTTCGGTCGATACCGTTCCGCTTTGCAGACTTATGCTGCCGGAACTTGAAAACCATAAGCTCAATACTGTTGCAGATCACTTTTCGCTTGATTTCAATCATCACCGCGGAAGTGACGATTCGCGTGTGCTGGGCGAGATATTTATCAGGCTTTGCAGATCTCTTGAAGAGCAGTATCCGCTGATGTCTCTGACCGTAGATATGCTCAATTCTCTGCTGGCACCGACAGATAAGGTAAAGGAACTGCCATCCTATCATCAGATCATCCTTGTAAGAAACAATACAGGACTTAAAAATCTGTACAAGCTCATTTCAATGTCAAATCTTGACTATTACAAGCGCCGCCCGAGGATCCCGAAGTCTGAGCTTGTAAAACTCAGGGAAGGGCTCATCGTCGGAAGCGCCTGTGAAAGCGGCGAGGTCATCCAGGCTTATCTGAGAGGGGAGCCTCACGAGAAGATCAAACAGATCGCGAGCTTCTATGATTACCTCGAGATCCAGCCTCAGGGCAATAATATGTTTATGATACTCTCCGAGCGTGAACCTTATACCGAGATACATACTGAGGAACAGGTAAAGGATATAAACCGGTTTATCGTAGCGCTTGGTGAGGAGCTGGGTATCCCTGTCTGCGCAACGGGTGATGTCCATTTTATGGATAAAAAGGACGCTCAGTTCAGAGCCATAATCATGGCTTCGCAGAAATTTGCCGATGCCGACCGTCAGCCTCCGCTTTATTTCAAGACGACTGATATTATGCTTGATGAGCTTTCATATCTCGGAAGCGAGAAGGCTATGGAGGTCGTTGTCACCAATACCAATAAGTTTGCCGATATGATCGACAAGGATCTTAAGGCTTTCCCGAACGGCACATATACACCGTTCATTGAGGGTGCTGTCAGAGAACTCCAGGTCATCTGCTGGAAAAAGGCATGCTCGATCTACGGTGACTGTGATCCGGATCAGATCGAGATCCCCGATGGAGACGAAGGGATAAATGAACCTTTCAGAGACCATATCCCTGCCGTAGTATATGACAGGCTTGACCGCGAGCTCACATCTATTATTAAGCACGGATTTGCTGTTCTCTATATGATCTCTCAGAAGCTTGTGGCAAATTCGGTCGAGCACGGTTATCAGGTCGGTTCAAGAGGATCTGTCGGTTCATCTTTTGTTGCCTCGATGTCTGGCATCTCCGAGGTCAATCCCTTGATGCCTCACTACGTTTGCCGCAAGTGCAGATACAGTGAGTTCGTTACTGACGGTTCGGTGGGATCCGGATATGACCTCCCCGAGAAAAATTGCCCCAACTGCGGCGCCTCTCTGCACAGAGACGGCCACGATATACCCTTCGAGACATTCCTTGGATTCAACGGCGACAAGGCTCCTGATATAGATCTGAATTTCTCGGGAGATTATCAGTCCTTTGCTCATAAATATACCGAGGAATTGTTCGGCTCGGATCACGTGTTCAAAGCCGGAACGATCGGTGCTGTCGCAGAGAAGACTGCTTACGGGTATGTGCTCAAGTATCTTGAGGAAAGAGGAAGGACAGTCAACGAAGCTGAAAAGCTGCGGCTTGCAAAGGGCTGTCTGGATGTTAAAAGAACTACCGGCCAGCACCCCGGCGGAATGGTAGTAATCCCTTCGGATTATGAAGTGTATGATTTCACACCTGTCCAGCATCCTGCTGAGAAAGCGGATTCAGATATAGTAACTACACACTTTGATTTCCATTCGCTGCACGATACTATACTGAAGCTTGATGAGCTCGGACACGATGTCCCGACGCTGTACAAATATCTCGAAGATATGACCGGACTTGATATTCTTGAGATCCCAATGTCCGATGAAAAAGTGTATTCACTGTTTACATCGCCTGATGCGCTGGGTGTCACATCCGAAGAACTCGGGTGGAAAACAGGCACACTTGGTATCCCTGAAATGGGTACGAATTTTGTGTGCGGGATGCTGCTTGAGGCGAGACCTAAAAACTTCAGCGATCTGCTTCAGATCTCCGGACTTTCACACGGAACAGACGTGTGGCTCGGAAATGCGCAGGAACTTATCCACGACGGCACCTGCACCATTTCAGACGTTATCGGTACGCGTGACAGCATTATGACCTATCTTATCTATCACGGAATGGATAAGTCGCTGTCTTTTAAGATCATGGAGATAACCAGAAAAGGAAAAGCCCCTAAACTGCTGACAGAAGAAATGAAGCAGGATATGCGGGATCACAATGTCCCTGAATGGTATATAAACTCCTGCTTGAAGATAAAGTATATGTTCCCGAAGGCTCACGCCGCTGCGTATGTTACATCGGCGATCAAGCTCTGCTGGTTCAAGATATACCGCCCGCTGGAGTTCTATGCTTCGCTGTTCACGGTCAGAGGTGAGGATTTTGAAGCCGAGACCGCTGTCAAGGGAAAACATTTCATCCAAAGACGTATCGAGGAGCTTAAAAACAAATCCAAGGATGATAAGACTGCCAAGGAAGAGGGAGTACTCGAAACAATGCAGCTCATTTATGAAATGTGCTGCAGAGGATATGAGTTTTTGCCTGTTGATGTTTTTAAGTCCCACGCTACTATCTACCGGATCGAGGACGGTAAACTCAGACTGCCTTTCTGCTCACTCTCCGGTGTGGGTGTCAATGCTGCTGTACAGTTGTATGAAATGGCTCAAAGCGGCGATTTCATCTCTATAGAGGAATTCCAACAGAAAAGCAGCGTAAGCAGTGCTGTGATCGATACGCTTGAAAAAAACGGGGCGTTCGGCGATTTACCTAAATCTAATCAAATTTCGCTGTTTTCATTGTAATATGCGAAAAAATTTGTTCAGGCTTGTTGACATTGACAGCCGGCTGTGCTATTATAATACTATGCTAATATGATAACATATTAGCACTTTAATTCACTAAATCGGGAGAGGGCATATGAAAAAGAATGATCTTATAACACCTGAGGGTACAAGGGACCTGCTTTTTAATGATTGTCTTGCGAGAAGAACTGTAGAAGCAAAGCTGGAGGAACTGTTCAAAAGCTTTGGCTACAGCGAAGTCGTTACACCGGGAATAGAATTCTATGATCTTTTCAGCGGCAGTTCACGACATTTCAGACAGGAAGCGATGTATAAGCTTACCGATTCCAAGGGCAGGCTTATCGTTATCCGTCCTGATTCCACTATACCGATCGCAAGGCTTGCGTCAACAAGGCTTGCATCTGCTGTGCTTCCGCTCAGACTGTTCTATAATCAGGCAGTATATGAAAACAATGCTCTGCTCAAAGGCCGCTCGGATGAGATCGCTCAGTCGGGCATCGAGCTTATAGGCGGCGAGGATAAGGAGCGGGCTGATTATGAATCCATGTGCCTTGCCCTTGAAGCCCTTGACAGGTTTGACAGCGATAATTTCCGGTTCGAGATCGGAGATATAGGTTATTTCAAAGAGCTTGTTGCAAAGCTTGATGTTGATGAAAGCGTAAGGGAAGAAATAAGGCTCCTTATCTCTGCGAAGAATTATCCCGCGCTTAACGATATCCTTGATGAGGTCGGTGATACGCCTGTTACGGCTTCTCTCAAAGCGCTCCCGAGACTTTTCGGAGGTATGGAAGTCTTTGATAAGGCGGACGGATTGTTCACCGATGAGAAGATCAATGCGATCCTTTCACATCTTAAAGAGGTCTATCTGAAGCTTTCCGAACTCGGATACGGCGGAAAGATTTCTGTGGATCTCGGTATCGTCAGCCATGCCGATTATTATACCGGTATAGTCTTTAAGGGTTATCTGTCAGGTGTCGGTCAGTCTGTTCTCAAGGGAGGACGTTACGACGGCTTGCTTGGAGAATTCGGCAGGCCATGTCCGGCTGTAGGGTTCGGTGTGAACTGTGATGAAGTGGCAAATTATCTCAGGAAGAATGATCTGTCTCCGTCCATATCTGCCCCTGACTGCATAATCTATGCCGAGTCAGGACATTCGGCTGAAGCTGTTGCTTTGGCAAAAAGCCTTGTAAAGAGCGGTTCTGTTGCCGAGATAGGGCTCCATTCTACTTTGGAAGCCACAGTGGAATATGCGAAAAAGCTTGGAATCAGGACCATTTATAAACTCGGCGATGATACTGAAAAGATAGAGCTGTAAGGCGGAGGGATATAATGAATAAACCACTCAGGATAGCATTGACAAAAGGCAGGCTCGAAAAGGATACCGTTGGTCTGCTTGAAAAGATAGGATATGACTGTACGGCGGTCAGGGAGAAGGGAAGAAAGCTTATACTTCCTGTGCCGGACGGCAATCTTGAAGTTGTGCTTGCAAAAGCAAATGATGTTATTACTTATGTTGAACACGGTGTCTGCGATCTCGGCGTCGTCGGGAAAGATACAATAATGGAGATGCAGGGGACTTTCTTTGAGCTTGTTGATCTTGGCTTCGGAAGATGCCGTTTTGCTCTCGCCGCTAAAAAGGGTTCTTCTTTCTACGGCGGTTATAAGGTAAAGACCGTTGCAACAAAATATCCCAATATCACACGCAACTATTTTGAGAGCAAGGGAATGGATGTTGATATCGTCAAGATCGAAGGTTCGGTAGAGCTTGCACCTTTGCTTGAACTTGCCGACGGTATCGTCGATATTGTCGAGACCGGAACGACACTCAAAGAAAACGGACTCGAGGTCATTGAAGACATCGTTCCGATCTCTGCCAGGCTCATCGTTAATACGGTCAGCATGAAGCTCAGACAGCATGAGATCGAGAGTCTGGTTGACCTTGTCGAGAGCAGACTGTGATATACAGCATTTTATACCTAATGATGACCGATAGTTCAAAAACAGGGAGGAAACAATATGCTCAATATAAAAAAGATATATGCTGACGTCTCGGCTGAGGAAGAGTTCTTCAGACAGGTCGAGAAGCGAAGCGGCGAGACCGATAAGAAAGTGACCGCCGTTGTCAGCGAGATCATAGAGACAGTAAGAAACGGCGGAGACAATGCCGTGAAAGCTTATACCGAGAAATTTGACGGCAAGCTGCCGCAGTACTATGAGGTCCCGAGGGACGTGATAAATGATGCTCTGACAGAAGCAGATCCTGCATTTACTGAGGCACTTCTTAATGCCATAGAGAATATCACCGATTTTCACAGCAGACAGAAATCTCAGTCGTTTATTAATCCCAAATCCAACGGCGTTATACTCGGACAGCGTGTCCGCGGCCTTGCGCGTGTCGGACTGTACGTTCCGGGCGGCACAGCTGCTTACCCTTCGTCCGTGCTTATGAACGCAATACCTGCTAAGATCGCGGGAGTTGGCGAGATCATTATGGTCACACCTCCGCTGAAGGACGGTACTCCAAACAAGGATATTCTTGTTGCTGCTGCACTTTGCGGCGTTGACCGTATATTCCTTTCGGGCGGAGCTCAGGCCATTGCCGCTCTTGCATACGGAACAGAGGAGATACCTAAGGTCGATAAGATAGTCGGTCCCGGAAATATTTATGTTGCAACAGCCAAGAAGCTTCTGTACGGTGTTGTGGATATCGATATGATCGCCGGACCGAGTGAGATACTTGTTATAGCTGATGATTCGGCAAAGGCTAAGTTCGTTGCAGCCGATCTTATGTCTCAGGCCGAGCACGACAGGCTTGCCTCCGCTATACTCGTCACAACAAGTGAGAAGCTTGCTGACGAGGTGATCAAGGAGATCGGCATACAGTCTGCCGACCTTGCTCGTAAGGAGATCATAGAAGCTTCTCTTTCGGATTACGGTGCGATCATCATCTGCGGCAGCAAGGATGAAGCCTGTGAGATCGCCAACCGCCTTGCTCCGGAGCACCTGGAGGTTCTGTTTGAGAACCCGATGGAGTACCTCGGGAAGCTTGACAATGCCGGATCGGTATTCCTCGGAGATTACGCTCCCGAGCCGCTCGGAGACTATTATGCAGGCCCGAATCATGTCCTTCCCACCAGCGGTACCGCCAGGTTTTTCTCACCGCTCGGTGTGAACAGCTTTGAAAAACGCTCGAGCTTTATTTACTATACGGAAGAGGCTCTCCGCGAGGCAAAGGATGATATAGTCCTTGTTGCTGAGAAGGAAGGACTCACAGCTCACGCAAACGCTATCAAGGTTCGATTCTGAAAGATATAACAAGAAAAGGAGTTTGAACATGAGAACTGCTGAAAAAACAAGAAAGACCAAGGAGACAGATATTGAAGTCAAGCTCGACCTTGACGGTTCCGGAAAGGTCCATATAGATACAGGCATCGGATTCTTTAATCATATGCTGACGGCGTTTGCTGTTCACAGCGGGATAGATCTCAGCATAACCTGCCGCGGCGATCTTGAGGTAGACGGTCATCATTCTGTCGAGGATGTAGGTATCGTTCTCGGAAAAGCCGTAGGCGAAGCACTCGGAGACAAGGCCGGTATAGAACGTTACGGCAATTTCTATGTGCCTATGGACGAGGCTCTTGCCTTCTGCGCAATGGATATAAGCGGAAGACCTTATCTGCTGTTTAATGCAGATTTCCATGATGAACGCATCGGTGAATTTGACACCTGTCTCTGCGAGGAGTTTTTCTGTGCATTTGCTTTCAATGCCGGGATCACTCTGCACATCCGTGAGAGCTACGGCAAGAATGATCATCATATCTGTGAGGCGATATTCAAGGCTGTTGCTCATGCTTTAAAGGCTGCGATCAAGGTAAATTCTGATGGCAGCACCTTATCGACCAAGGGAGTTCTGGAATGATTGCTATTGTTGATTACGGTGCTGGAAATATCTTTTCTGTAAAGAACGCGCTCGACCACCTCGGAGTAGCAAATAAGCTTACTTCCGATGCAAAAGACCTTGTATCGGCCGACGGTATCATCCTGCCGGGAGTAGGCGCATTTCCCGCAGCTATGGAAATGCTTGAAAAAAGCGGTCTGGTCGGCACGATCAGGGAGCAGGCAAAAGTAAAGCCTCTGCTCGGTATATGTCTTGGGATGCAGCTGCTGTTTGAGAAGAGCTTCGAGTTCAGGGAGTGTGAAGGGCTTGGCTTTCTCAAGGGTTATGTTGACAAGATCGACGATCCAGGTCTTATCATACCTCATATGGGCTGGAACAAGCTTGAGTATAATCATGACTGTCCGCTGTTTGATGGCCTGGACGAGTGCTATGTTTATTTTGTACACAGCTATAAGGCGTTCTGTGGGGATGAAGACCTTTATGCATACTGTGAGTACGGCAGCAGAGTAACTGCTGTTGCCGGAGACGGGAAGTTTGTTTACGGTACTCAGTTCCATCCGGAAAAATCCGGCGCTGCCGGGTTGAAAATGCTGGAGAATTTTGCCAAAATAGTCAGGGCAGGATGAAATATGTTTATTAAGGATGAGCGAATAGACGGCGGAAAAGCTTTTGACTGGGGCAGGGCTTCTGCGGATTATGCTCTTTACCGTGATATATATCCGGAATCGTTCTACCGTTTTATCGCAGACAGAGGCATATGTGTCAGCGGACAGCGTGTTCTGGATATAGGCACCGGGACGGGCGTGCTCCCGAGAAATATGTATAAGTACGGTGCAAAATGGATCGGTACGGACATTTCTGATAATCAGATCGCTCAGGCCAGACAGATGTCAGAGCAGCTGGGAATGGATATAAAGTATATTGTATCGCCGGCCGAGGATCTTCCTTTTGATGATAGAAGCTTTGATGTGATAACTGCCTGCCAGTGCTACTGGTATTTCGACCATAAAAGGACTGCTCCGCTTTTCGCAAGGCTTCTCTCTGAGAAAGGAAAGGTCGTTCTTATGCTGATGGACTGGCTTCCCTTTGAGGATGAGATCGCTGCAAAAAGTGAGGAACTTGTTTTAAAATACAATCCTCAGTGGAGCGGTAAAGGAGAAACTTTCCACGAGCTTGCTTTGCCGGAAGAGTACATTGATCATTTTGAATTGAAGGAGTCCGCTGCATTCAGGCTTCCGGTGCATTTTACACGCGAAAGCTGGAACGGAAGGATCAAAGCGTGCCGCGGTATCGGGGCTTCGACTCTCAGTGCAGAGCAGAAGTCGGCCTGGGAAAAGGAACATATTCAAATGCTCACGGCTTATCCCGAAGAGTTTGATATCGAACACTTTGCTGCTTTTGCGATACTTGAAAAGAAACAGGTGAGATAATGCTTGCAAAAAGAATAATCCCTTGCCTTGATGTCCGTGACGGAAAGGTAGTTAAGGGCGTGAATTTTGAGGGAATAAAAGAAGTCGGTGATCCGGTGCTGTGTGCTGCCGAGTATGATAAGCAGGGCGCCGATGAGATCGTATTTTACGATATTACAGCCTCTCACGAAGGCAGGGGAGTTATACTCGATGTCGTTCGTGAGACTGCTAAGAAAGTATTTGTGCCGCTGTGTGTCGGCGGCGGGATCGCAACTGTTGATGATATAAGGGATACCCTCCGCGCTGGAGCTGATAAGGTCTCTGTAAATTCGCAGGCTGTGAAGAACCCGCAGCTTATCAAGGACGGTGCGGATATCTTCGGCAGCCAGTGTATATGCGTCGGGATAGATGCAAAGGCTATAAGTCCTGGAAAATGGACAGTTTACATTAACGGCGGCAGGATAGATATGGGCATCGACCTTATCGACTGGGTAAAGAAAGTTGAACAGCTTGGCGCCGGAGAGATCTGCCTCAACTCGATAGATACCGACGGCGTGCGCGGCGGATTTGATATTCCTATGCTGAAGGCTGTTGTTGATGCGGTGAGCATCCCGGTGATCGCCTCTGGCGGCGCAGGAAGACTGGGCGACTTTGCCGATGCGTTCCTGAAGACTGACTGCTCCGCAGCTCTTGCGGCGAGCCTGTTCCATTTCAAGGAACTTACGGTAGGACAGGTCAAGGAGGACTGCCGCAGCAAGGGCATAATAGTAAGGTGACAGTTATGATTGAATTTAAGGATATTCATGACTTTACTGAACTACAGCTTGAAAGACTTTTTCTCTCTGTGGAATGGTCATCGGGACATTTTCCGGATAAGCTTGTCACGGCGATGAAGAATTACGATACTGTTTATTCTGCCTGGGACGGCGATAAGCTGATAGGTATGATATGCGCTTTGGATGACGGTATTATGACAGCTTATGTGCATTATCTGCTGGTGGATCCCGAATATCAAGGTCAGACCGTCGGCAGAACGCTTGTGGATATGGTCAAGAAAAAATACAGGGATTATCTGCGGGTAGTGCTTGTGGCATACAAAGACGAAACTCATTTTTATGAAAAGTGCGGCTTTAAGATAGAGGACAAGTCCCTGCCAATGTGCATAACAAGTCTGTGGACATAAGGTGGTTTTATGAAAAAGTATATGCGCATACAGGGGAGAGAACTTGCTTACAGAACCGGCAAGCCTGTCGGTTTGTTTATTCTCAACTGGCGAAGAGTCAGAGACGGAGTTTACTCTGCGGAAGACTGCAAGCTCTATGAGCAGACTGAAAACTGGTTCAGACAGTATCTTCCCGAGCCGCCGTTTTATGGCGATAATAACGATAACCCACAGGGTGCGGTAACCTATTTCAAAACTGAAAAGTTTGAAGATATGCGTGAAAAAGCAGAGATACTGATGTCGCTGCTTGATAAATACAAAATACCTTATGATATCGTCTTTACCGATCGTGTCGGAAAGATCATATATGAGGACGATTATCAGGTAGCAGTTGTTGATGAATGAAGGAGTAGTTATGAGTAAGATAAAGGTCAATCTGAATGATCTTGACAAATACTTTGTAAAAGGAGAGCTTATTCCAGCTATCTGCTATGAGGTGGATACTAAAACGGTCCTGATGCTTGCCTATATGAATAAGGAGAGCTTGAAAAAGACGCTTGAAACCGGCTATACCTGGTTCTGGAGCAGATCCCGGCAGGAATACTGGAACAAGGGCGCCACAAGCGGTCATCTGCAAAAGGTAGTGTCCGTTTTTTCGGACTGTGACAATGACACGCTGCTTGTAAATGTAAAACAGACGGGCGTTGCCTGCCACACAGGTTCGTACAGCTGCTTCTTTAACGAAATGTATAACGAGGAGGATAAATAAATGAC
>JAFXRI010000040.1 GCA_017526445.1 Ruminococcus sp.
GATTGCCTAAATTCGACGCAGGCTTGCAAGCGAAGTTCACTTCGCTTTACGCAACGTCAAGGAGAATTTGGGTAATATGACGGAAAGCTGGCAAGCAGATGACGTGCAGAGGCGTTAGCCGTGGGTTGTGCGGTGTTGCCTTAAGCCTATCATTGGAGGATATTCCCATTTTATTCATCCGAGGACTTTTTTTGCGATATCGCAGCTCTCCTTCGCATCCCTGGCGTAGAAGTCTGCACCTATCTGCTCGGCATAGTCGGGTGTGAGCACTGCTCCGCCCACCATGACCTTGCAGTCCACCCCGTTCTCACGCAGGAGCTTTATCGTCTTCTCCATACTTGGCAGAGTCGTGGTCATAAGTGCTGAGAGCCCCACCAGATGCACGTCCTGAGCCTTTGCCGTATCCACCACCAGCTGGGGATCCACGTCCTTGCCCAGATCTATCACGTCATAGCCGTAATTCTCCAGCAGCACTTTGACTATATTCTTTCCGATGTCGTGGACGTCTCCCTTTACGGTAGCGAGGATTATCTTTCCCTTGCTCTCGGAAGAGGCGCCGTTCTCGGCCAGGAAGTTCTTTATAACTTCAAAGCAGCTCTGCGCAACGCCCGCTGACTGTATCAGCTGGGGCAGGAAGATGCGTCCCGCCTCGAAGTCTGCGCCCGTCTTGTCAAGGGCGGGTATCAGTATCTCATTGACTATGGTCATAGGCTCGGTAGTCTTCAGCAGCTCGCCGGTGATCCTTGCGCCCTCGCCGCTGAGTCCGTTGGCTATGGCATAGGGCAGATCGGCCTGCTGCTTATCCTCGGCTTTGGGAGCCTGCGCCTGTGCCGGAGCGGTGCTGCCGTAATGCTCGATGAACTCCACCGAGCCCTTGTCGAAATTAGCCAGCAGCTTATACGAGCGCACCGACTGCATCATCGAAGCCACATTGGGATTGATTATCGGCAGAGTAAGTCCCTTGGTAAGAGCCATTGTCAGGAAATTGGAGTTGACTATCTCCCTCGCCGGCAGACCGAAGCTGATGTTCGACACGCCCAGCACCGTCTGACAGCCCAGCTCCTTCCTCACCCTCTCGAGGGCGTTGAGAGTCTCCATAACTCCCTCCTGCTCCGCCGAAGCGGTAAGGGTAAGGCAGTCTATGAACACATTCTCCCGGCCGATGCCGAGAGCCTCCGCCCGGGAGACTATCCTCTCGGCAATGGCGAAGCGCTCTCCCGCCGTCTTGGGTATGCCGTTCTCGTCGAGACACAGTCCCACCACGGCGGTACCGTACTTCTTCACAAGGGGCAGCACCGTTGAAAGGGATCTCTCCTCGCCGTTGACCGAGTTTACTATCGCCTTTCCGTTATACACCCGCAGCCCTGCATCCAGCACCTCGGGATCGGTGGAGTCCAGCTGCAAAGGCAGGTCGGTCACTCCCTGCAGGGCCTTAACCACACGGACCATCATCTGTTTCTCGTCGATGCCCGGCAGGCCCACGTTCACATCGAGGATATCCGCCCCGGCGTGTACCTGCTCGATGGCCTGGGAGAGTATATAGTCTATATCCCCTGCCAGCAGCGCCTCCTTGAAGCGCTTCTTGCCCGTGGGATTTATCCTCTCGCCGATGACTCTCGGTCTGTCGATGACAACAGTCCTGGCAGGGGTGCAGCATACAGACCTGGGAGTATAGGACGGTTTAACACATCTCTTTCCGGCGAAGGCTTTTCTCAGCGCGGCGATGAATGCAGGCGAGGTGCCGCAGCAGCCTCCCACCACCTTTATCCCGTAGGGGATGAGCTCGGTCATAAGTCCGGCAAACTCAGCAGGAGTGATGCTGTAGGCTCCGGTCACGGTATCGGGAAGACCTGCGTTGGGCTTGAGCACTATCGGCAGCGGAGTATTCTCCGAAAGCTCCTTCACAACAGGCAGCAGCTCCTTCGGTCCGAGGGAGCAGTTTACTCCTATGGCATCGGCGCCCAGTCCGCCTATCGTATAAGCCATAGCGCTCACCGAGCAGCCGGTAAAGGTACGCATATTCTGCTCGAAGGTCATAGTTGTGACAACGGGCAGGTCTGAATTCTCCTTTGCGGCCAGCACAGCCGCTTTCAGCTCCTGGAGATCGGTCATAGTCTCGAACACGATCAGGTCGGCCTCCGCACCGGCGGTGACGGTCTCCCTGAAAATATCGTATGCTTCCTCAAAGGACAGCGTTCCCGCAGGCTGCAGCAGCTGACCTATGGGGCCCACATCCAGCGCCACGAGGGTATCGCTCCCCTCCGCGGCGGCTCTTGCACATCTGACAGCGGCGGAAACTATCTCGGAAACGCTCCTGCCGCAGCCTGCCAGCTTATACCTGTTGGCGCCGAAGGTGTTGGTATAGATGATATCCGAGCCCGCATCTATATACTGCTTATGTATATCTGTTATCCACTCAGGTCTGTCGATGTTCAGCAGCTCAGGTATCTCGCCCATCCTGAGCCCTTTGTCGAGGAGCATAGTTCCCATAGCTCCGTCCAGAAAGACGAACTGTCCTCCTTCAAGCTTTTCTTTAAATCCCACAGTGACCTCCTCCTTTTCGGAACGTGCAGTCCTTATACATAGCACAGCCTGTACAGCCGCGCTTTTCTCTTGAAACTTCCCTGTCCGACACGCCTATGACCGCCGTTACAGACTTTGAGGGAACGAGCATCATACTTTCGGTAACATTCAGTCCTATGCGCTTGGGCGCGTCGAGCACTGAGAGTATCCTCCACTGGCTTTCCAGCGGAAGGTCGCCGTACCCCGGCGAGAACCGCCAGGTCATAAATTTATCCGGCAGCCTTTCAGCCATTTCACGCTCGGCCTCGTCGCAGACCGTTTCCACGGCGGCGCTGGCGAGACAGTCGGTGACAAAGCTGCTTGCCATATCATAGGCAGAGAGCTGTCTTATCAGCGTATCCGCCCCAGCCGAGAGGGTTGCGCACAGCAGCACACAGCTTTCGCAGCCCTCAAGGTGATCTGCTATGGAGCTTCCCCGGAGGACGAGCCCCGTCCCCTCCACAGCGATGCCCTCGGGCGTGCGGCTTATGGGGAAGAGCCGGTAAATATATCTCGGGAAGACAGCCTCCGCCAGCCTGTCGGCGCATTCATCCACCAACGGCATAAGCTCGGAGGCATCCCGGCCCCTGGCTCCCATATATATGAGTGCCAGCTGTTTATCGATCTGTTCGGCCAGCATATCTATCAGGCTCCTTTTATCAGTTCACGCAGGCGATGCACGGTATGCAGCTCCCGTTCTGCTTATGTCTCCCGGCTCCCCGGACAGGCAGCCGGCCGGTATCAGTTGAGCATATCTCCTATAACGAAGGGCAGCTCCACCACGAAGCATACTCCCCCCTCGAACAGGTTCTCCACAAAGACCTTGCCCCCGCAGAGATCCACGATCCTTTTTACAAGTGCAAGTCCCAGGCCGTTGCCCTCGGTCTTTCTTGAATGGTCGCCCTGATAGAATTTCTCGAAGATCTTCTCGCTGACCTCTTTGGATATGCCGGGGCCGTTGTCCGAGATGCGGGCGGTGATATTGGTGTCCGTCCGGAACAGGTGTACTCTTATATTTCCTCCCACGGGAGTGAACTTTATCGCATTGTTTATGATATTCTGCCAGATCTGCCCCATAAGGTCCTCGTTGCCGAAATAGTATATATCGTCGAGAGCCACATCCATATCTATGTTCTTCTTAGACCACTCAGGCTCCAGCATAAGTATGATCTTCCTGATCTGCTCATCCAGCGAGAAGCGTATCTTGTTGGCGATAGTGGTCTGGTTCTCCAGCTTGGAGAGGTTAAGTATGTTTACAGCCAGCTTGGACAGTCTTGAAGTCTCGTCGATTATGACCTGGGTGTACTCGGCCCTGTCCTCGGCGGTCAGGTCCTCGTTCTGGAGGAGCTTTGCGAAGCCCTGTATGGAAGCCAGCGGTGTTTTGAACTCGTGGGAGACATTGCTTATAAAGTCTCCGCGGAGAGTCTCGGTACCGGAAAGCTCTGCCGCCATGCGGTTGAAGTTGCGCTGCAGGCCGCGGTATTCCTCGGCGCCCTTCTCCTCGACTCTTACCCCGAAGTTGCCTCTTGCCACCTCGGAAGCTGCACGGCTCAGGGCGCTGACAGGCTTCAGCACTATCCTTGTGATGACTACAGTGATGAGCGTTCCCAGCACAACGCATATTATAAACGAGAGCATTACCACAAAGTAGATCACCCAGTAGTTATTGTCGCGGCTGCTGGCGCTTATGGCGATATAGCCGTCCTCTATCTGCATATAAGCTGTGGAGTGCGGGAAGATCCCGGCAGTCTCTATATAATAGCTGTTCTGTCTGATCTCATACTTGTGAGTCTCGACAGCCCTGTCGTTTTCTCCAACCGTTTCGATGACGACCGGCGAGATCGAAAGCAGCTGTCTTATCTCATTCGAGCTCAGATCTGTCTGCTGCTGCATCTGCTTTATCGAGTTGACCACCGACAGCACCTGGTTCTCCGAGTTGGTAGTCATTATCGGATTGAATATCATCACCAGTATCGCCACAGCCATAACTGCCGATATGAGCATTACTCCGAAGAACATCAGAGCCACCTTCAGATTAAGGCTTATATTCATACAGCATCCACCGCCTTATACCATTTTTACAGCCTTGTACCCAAGCCCCCTGACAGTAACGATGTCGAAGTTCGGATTTCCCTTATATCTTTCGCGGAGCCTTTTGATATGGACATCCACAGTCCTCTCGTCCACATCCTTTTCCATTCCCCAGAGCTCGTCCAGCAGCTGGCGCCGTGTGAATATCTTATTGGGATATGACAGCAGCTTGAACAGCAGCATAAACTCCTTCTGAGGGATAGTCTCGGCCGAGCCTGCCCCGAACTTTACCGACTGGGCGTCGTAATCGAGGGTACAGGTGCCGATGACAAGGGAGTGCTCCGAGACCATTTTGGCGCGTCTGAGCAGGGCGCCCACCCGGAGTATCATCTCGTTGACATCGATAGGCTTGACCATATAGTCATCGGTCCCGGCGATGAAGCCCTTCTGCTTGTCCTCAAAGCTTTCTTTCGCAGTGACCATAAGTATAGGCATATCGTAATTGACACGCCTGAGCTGACTGGTCAGCTCATAGCCGTCCATATTCGGCATCATTATATCCGATATGATAAGATCTATACTGACCTTATCAAGAAGATCGAGAGCCTTTTCGCCGTCCTCGGCGGTATAGGGCTCATAGCCGTTCTGCTTGAGAGCGGCTGACATAAGCTTTCTGAGGTTCGCGTCATCCTCGACTACAAGAACCCGGAACATAAAAGCGCATCCCCTTTCTCTTCTTCGGCGCATATCACACGCCGATACAGCTTTTCCAGTTTATTACAAACTCAGCATCCCTACCCAGTATAGCAGTAAGATATGAACTTGTTATTAACAGTTTGAAAGATTTTGTTTACAAAAAGTTCATTATTTTCTTCGGCAAAAATCCGTTTTTTTACCCTGAAATTCACATTCGGTTCACACAGACCTGTTATTATATAGATGTCGAAGGGAGAGACCTCCCGAAGGCAAGGCTTTTGACGGATGATAAAACTTAAAGCCCGGGCCTCACCTCACTTCCCTCTTACGGAATATCCGTAATAAGGTCATAGCTTTAAGTTTTATGATTCGTCGAAAATTCCCTTTCATAATTCTATAGAAAATTAATGCTTATTACAGCCGATAGTAGTAAGCATTAATTTTCATTTACAGGGATTTTTTCTGTACGAAGTAAGTGTACAATTAACGGGGAGATCGCAGGGCAAGGCCGGTCTCCCCGTTTTTATGTTTCTTGCGGCAGATGAGTCTTAATCCTCCGCCTGCTCCTTTCTGATGCCGAAGATCAGCCGGAGCACTCCGGACACGAGCCTGTTGCCTTTAACGATTACGACCTTCATAAGTATTACCTCCTTCAAACGTGGTAATACATATTATGCACAAGGGCAGATCTTTGCTCACAGACGCGACCTGACAGCCAGCAGTCTTCCGCTTTCAAATATGATCTCCGCTGCGGGGGCGGTCACGGCATTTGATACTCCCAGGGGAAATCCCCTTTCGAGCGTCAGTCCTTCGCCGTCATACTTAGTACCTTTCAGGCTGAGGCCGGTGACTTTCTCCGTCACGGCAAACAGCGAGAGTGTGAACCCCTCCCTGTACTCAAAGCCATAGCACCCCGGCAGGAACATCTCCGCCGTCTCGTTATCCGAGACGATCACTCCCGATGCGCCCCGGTCCAGCAGGAACTCCAGCCCCTGCACCGCGGCAAAGGTATGGTCAAGTCTTCCTCCGGTGGCACCGAAGATCACGAAGCGGTCATATCCCCTGCCGAGCCCTTCTTTCAGAGCCAGCATCAGGTCGGTATCATCCTTCCTCACGGGGAAGCGTATCACCTCGACGCCCGAAGGCTCCCTTGCCGAGTCGAAATCCCCGATAACGGTATCAACTTTTACCCCCAGCTTATCGGCGAGAAGATACCCGCTGTCGGCAGCTATACTGCACACGCAGCTTTCCAGATATCCCTCCGCAGTCTCTCTGCTTACGGGATCTCCCCCGCAGAATACGGCACAGCATCTGTTCATTTCTTATGCTCCCATTCCTTTAGCTTAGCAGCCTCCTCGTACATGGCCGTATAGCTCTCGTGGCGCGAGGGCGGTATCAGCCCGTTTTTCACAGCCTCGATAACTGCACAGCCCTTCTCGGAGGTATGGCTGCAATCGGCGAACCGGCACTTGTCCGTGTAGGGTGAGAACTCGGTAAAGCACCCGGCCAGCTCGTCCTTGAAAATTATATCATACCTGTTGGTATCGAAGCTGGAAAAGCCGGGAGTATCGGCAACATAGCCGCCCCCCTCCAGCCTGTAAAGCTCCACATGGCGGGTGGTATGCCGTCCTCTGCCCAGCTTGCGGCTGATCTCGCCCGTCGCTAAGGACAGTCCCGGCAGGATGTTGTTCATAAGCGAGGACTTGCCCACACCGGTATTACCCGTAAAGGCTGAAAGCTTCCCGGCCAGGAGCGCCCTGACCTCATCGCTGCCCTCGCCGGTGACGTTGTTCACTGACAGAGCCGTTATCCCGGCCTGCCTGTATATCCCGATATACTCCGAGGGATCCAGCTTATCCGCCTTGGTAAAGACCACCACCGGCTCGATATTCTTATACACGGCGATAGCGATGAACTTGTCCAGCAGCAGCAGATTGGGCTGCGGCTCACAGGAGGATGACACGAATATCAGCCTGTCCAGGTTTGCAAGAGGCGGCCTTATAAGCAGCGAACGTCTCTCGCCTATCTCGTCGATGACGCCGGTGCCGTCCTCCTCGAAGGAGATCTCTACCCTGTCGCCGCACACCGGCGAGATACCCCTTTTGCGGAATATGCCCCGCGCCTTACATTCATAAACACCGTCGGAGGCTTCTACTGTGTAGAGGCCTCCGATAGTTTTAGTGATAATGCCCTTCATCGGCTTATGCTTCGGGCTGGTCTTCGCCGCCCTGTTCACCTTCGCCGCCCTGTTCGCCTTCGCCGCCCTGTTCACCTTCGCCTCCCTGAGGTTCAGGTTCGGTCGTGGACTCGGTGGTTGACTCGGTAGTCGATTCCGTTGTGGACTCGGTAGTCGATTCCGTTGTGGACTCGGTAGTCGATTCAGTCGTGGACTCGGTAGTCGATTCCGTTGTGGACTCGGTAGTCGATTCCGTTGTGGACTCGGTAGTCGATTCAGTCGTGGACTCGGTGGTGGACTGGGTAGTTGTGGGAGTGATATTGATAAGGTCGGCCATCTTGGCGGTGCCTATCATCTTGACCTCACCGGTATCGTAGTCGATCTCGTAGGTCGCGTAGTTCTGGATCTCCTTATTGGACTTATCGCACCTGATCTTGATCGAGATAGTTTCTGTCTTCTTTCCGGTGACAGCGACGTGAACGTTTGCGCCCGCAACTGTCTCGGCCTCGGCTATCTGCTGAGTATTGACGATATTTCCGTCACGGTAAACATATATCGTATAGGAGCCGTGTACACCGTTAGGCATCGGGATAGCGATCCTTGCCTCGGTGGGATCTACCTCACCGGTGGATACGAATATCGTGATCTCCTCGCCCTTATCGACAAACTCTCCGGGGTTATGGCTCATCTCAACGACCTTGCCCTTATCCTTCTCCTGCTTGGCGTCCTGAACGCTTACGGTGAGCTTGTTCTCCTTCAGAGTCTTCATAGCCTTATCTTGGTCATACCGATAACGTCGGGGACCTTTACCTGGTTCTCCACCTGGCCCTGGCTGATGAATACTGTGATCTGCGAGCCTGCTGCGTGCATCTTGCCGGCATTGGGCTCGGTGTACATTACCATACCCTCGGGAACCTCGCCGGTCTCGTCCCATTTCAGCTTCGTTACCGGCAGGAAGCCTATACTCTTCAGCTCGCTTATAGCGGCGCTCTCGGTCTTCTTGGACATATCGGGGACTTCTATCATCCTCGGGCCCTTGCTGACTGTTATATCGATAGTAACGCCCTGACGGACTGTCTTGTTGACTATGGACTGATCGATGATAACGCCCTCGGGATACTCGGTGCTCCACTCCTCCTTGACATTGAAGGTGAGCTTGTCGCTGTATTCCTGACGAACTCTTGCATAGCTCTGTCCGACGAAGTTCTGCACCATTACGTTGGAATTATGGCTTTCCGGTCCGACGAAGCTGTTTATTACCGAATAAGCGATTACAACAGCTGCAATGATGACGACTGCCACCGTTACTGCCAGCAGTATGGGGATGACATAGGAACGCTTCTTGGGCTCATCCTCCTCGTCGTCGTCCTCTTCCTCGTCATCGTAGTACTCCTCGTCCTCGTCGTCCTCTTCTTCCTCCTCCTCGAAGTCGCTGACAACGGGATTGAAGAATCTGGTGGAGGCGGGATCATCCTCAACATCCGAATGCTTATATCCGAACACTATCGAGGGGTTGACCTTGAAAGCGCTTATATCGTTTATCATCTCGGCAGCGGACTGATACCTTCTTGCCGGTGAGCGCTCCATAGCGTGGAGCACGATCTCCTCCAGCGACTCGGGTATGGAGGGCATGATCTCTCTCGGAGGCACAGCATTCTCCTGCATATGCTTCACGGCGATAGCCACCGGGTTGTCCCCGTCGAAGGGCTTTCTTCCGGTGAGCATCTCATAGAGCATAACGCCCACCGAATAGATGTCCGATCTTTCATCGGTCATTTCGCCCTTTGCCTGCTCCGGCGAAATATAGTGTACCGAGCCTATGGTCTTGTCCGACAGCGTCTTCCCGTCGATACGCGAGAAGCGTGCGATGCCGAAGTCCATGACCTTGATAGTCCCGTCGGGGAAAAGCATGATATTCTGCGGCTTGATGTCCCTGTGGACGATACCCTTATCGTGGGCGTGCTGCAGAGCCTTGAGTATCTGGCTGACGAACTTGAGGGCGTCCTTCCAGCGAAGCACTCCCTGCTGCTCCAGCAATTCCTTCAAAGTGATGCCGTCTATGTACTCCATAACGATGAACTGTATATCCTCGTTGAAGCCCACGTCATAGATCTTCACGATATTCGGATGCGACAGCACGGCTATAGCCTTGCTCTCGTTGCGGAAGCGTCTGACGAACTCCTCATTCTCCGAATACTCCGCTTTAAGGATCTTGACAGCGACGGTACGGTTCTCCATAACGTCTGTCGCCTTGTAGACATCGGCCATTCCTCCGACACCGATCAGCTCGGTTATCTCGTAACGGCCGTCCAGCTTTCTGCCGATATTAGAATCCATAATTTCAACTCCTATGATTTTCTGTTTCCTTTTGTTCTACTGATCTAATTTGCAACCAGGGCAACTGATATATTATCTTTGCCGCCCTGTTCGTTGGCGTAATTGATAAGATCGGTCACGGCATTGTCCAGGTTCTTCCCGAAGACGAAGCCGTATATGATCTCGTTGGAGCAGTACCCCGAGAGCCCGTCCGAGCACAGCAGCAGAGTGAAATTGCCCTCCGGCTCCAGCTCGAAGTAATCCACATCCACGTCAGGCTCGACTCCCACCGCGCGGGTGATGACGTTCCTCATCTGGTGCGTCTTCATCTCCTCCTCGGTGATCTTTCCCTGCTCGTACAGCATCCGGACGTATGTATGATCGGTAGTGATCTGTCCTATCCGTCCCTCTGTCATAAGGTAGCACCGGCTGTCGCCCACGCTGACGATATAGCAGTGCTTGCCGCATACCAGAGCTGCCACGCAGGTCGTGCCCATACCGTTTTTGTCTATATCCTCTTTGCTCTTTTCATATACTATCGTATTAGCGGCGTGAACTGCCGTCAGCATCAGGTTCCTGACGCTGTTCGGAGACATCTCCGGCCGGAAGTTCTGTGAGATCCGCTGATAGATCGTATTGACTGCTTCTTCACTGGCGACGCCGCCCGAAAGTGCTCCGCCCATTCCGTCGCATACTATCGACAGCGAGATATTATCGCCCAGAAACCCGCATCGGACACTGTCCTGGTTCTCGTCACGCTTTCTGCCTATATCCGTTTTGGAAGCCAAAAACAAGCAGCTCACCGCCTTTCCTGAGATCCCTGCACCGCAGCAGCGGCAGATCAGATCTCGTATTCTCTCCTAAGCTGCCCGCAGGCAGCGTCTATATCGGCACCCAGCGTCCTTCTCACAGTTGCGTTGATACCCAGTTCATCAAGGTACCCGCGGAAACGCTGCGCACTCTTTCTGTCAGAGGTGAAGTTCCTCTCCTTTATCTTATTCACGGGTATGATGTTCACATGGCACACCATATCCCCCAGCAGCTCTGAAAGCTTCCGGGCGTCCTCCCTCGAATCGTTATGGCCGTCTATCAGGGCGTACTCGAAGGATATCCTTCTGCCTGTGGTGCTGAAATAGTCCCGGCAGGCAGTCATAAGCTCATTTATACCGTACCTGTCATTGACCGGCATTATCTCGCTTCTCGACCTGTTGTCGGCCGCATGCAGCGAGATCGAAAGCGTCAGCCCCAGTCCCAGCTTTGCCAGGTCGTATATCCTCGGCACTATCCCGCAGGTCGAAAGGGAGACGTGTCTCAGCGACATATTCATCCCGTCCTTCGAGCTCAGCAGTCTGAGGAACCTTATCACATTATCGTAATTGTCCAGCGGCTCACCGATGCCCATAAGCACCACGCCGCCTATCTTCCTGCCGCTCTCCCGTCCGGCGGTATAGACCTGGGCCAGTATCTCGCTTGGGGAGAGGTCCCTTTTATACCCCGCGATAGTCGAGGCACAGAAGCGGCAGCCCATCTTACAGCCCACCTGAGTGGACACGCACACCGTATTGCCGTGCTCATATTCCATAAGCACAGATTCCACGTGATTGCCGTCAGGAAGCCTATATAGATATTTTACAGTATTATCCCTTGCGGATTCAAGCTTTTTAACCACAAATAGTGATTTTATACAAAACTTTTCTTTGAGAAGCGCCCTTAATTGTGCAGAAAGATCAGTCATTGAATCGAAATCTGTCACTCTTTTGACATGGAGCCAGGAATATATCTGCTTGGCGCGGAATTTCTTCTCGCCCAGCTCCCCGACGGCTTCCGCAAGCTCGTCAAAGTCCAGGGAGAGGATGTCGGTCCTTCCGTCTTCACAGCAGTACATCCGATTCACTCCTTCCTCACAAACACCGCGATATAGAACCCGTCGGATCCGAATTTATCCGGCGTGATAGTCACGTCGCCGCCGCCCCCCAGCTTTTCCGGCAGGGTACCGGCTGTGAAACCCTTATGCCCGTCGAGAAAGCGCCTGACCACATCCCCGTTCTCGGCCTGAGAGAGGGTGCAGGTGGAATACACCAGTGTCCCGCCCTTCTTCACATAGCGCGACGAGGTTTCGAGTATGGCGTACTGTATCTCCGGCAGCCTTTCAAACTCCCCGGGATCCTTATACTTTATTTCCGGTTTGCGCCTGATGACGCCGAGTCCCGAGCAGGGGACGTCACAAAGCACTCTGTCCGCTTCGGGGATGTCCCCGCTGAACTTTTTTCCGTCGTTGACAGAGGCTTCGATGATCGTCAGTCCCAGTCTGTCAGCGCCGCTCTTTATCAGCTTCACCCGGTTCCCGTGCAGGTCGAAGGCCAGCACTCTTCCGCAGTTATGCATCCTCTCGGCTATGGTAAAGGCCTTGCCTCCCGGAGCTGAGCATATATCCAGGACAGTCTCGCCGTCCTCAGCGCCCAGTGCCTCACAGCACAGCTGGCAGGAAAGGTCCTGAACGTGTATAAGTCCTTCTTTATATGCGCGGCTGTGCTCGACGCCTGCACCGCATATCCTCAGGCAGTCGGCAGCATATGCAGTTTTCTCAACGCCGAAGCCGTCCTCCTGCAGGATGCTGATTATCTCCCCGACAGGCCTTTTCAGGGTATTGGCTCTCACCGTTACCGGCGCCTGCCCGAGAGAGGTCTCCAGCATCACCCGTGCGGTATCCTCGCCGTACTCCAGACACCATTTCTCCGTCAGCCATTCGGGGCAGGAATACTCCAGCGACAGCGCCCGGACTTTGCTGTCCGCCTCCGGCAGTTTCTTCCCTTCGCGTATAAAGCTCCTGAGCAGGCCGTTTACGAATCCGGCTGCCGCCGGGTTGCGGCATTTCTTTGCGAGCTTTACGCTCTCGTCCACCGCAGCGCTCTCCGGCACCGAGTCCATATACAGTATCTGATATATCCCGGTCCTGAGTATGTTCCTGACCTCGCAGGAAAGCTTTGCTCCGGGGTTTTTGAGGTGTGTCCTTATCACCTCGTCAAGAGTGTACCGTCTTTCCAGCGTCCCGTAGAACAGCGCTGAAGCGAACCTCTTATCCTGCTCCGAAAGCTCCGAGCGGGACAGCGACTCATCCAGCAGCAGGTTGGAATACGCACCCTTTTCGTCTATCCTTGTCAGAAGTCTGACCGTAAATCTTCTTGCGTCCGCCATAGCTTAACCGAGCTTCTCGCCCTTTTCGGGCTGATTGCCTCTCAGAAAGTCCGCAGTCTTCAGCCGCTTCCCGCCCTCGGCCTGCACTTCCGTAAAGCGAATAACTCCCTCGCGGCAGGCCACTCCGAAATGCTCCGCATCCACGACAGTACCCGGCTCGCCTGCGGCACCTTTCTCCGATGCCACCGAACAGTGATACACCTTGAGTCTTTTGCCCCTGAAAGTTGTATAAGCGCAGGGGGAATCCGAAAGCCCTCTGATCTGACAGTGTACCTCCCGCACAGGGCGGTCAAAGTCTATGAGGCACATATCCTTGGTTATCATAGCAGCGTAAGTTGCCTGCGACTCGTCCTGCTTCACGGGAACGACAGTGCCCTTTTCCAGCCCCTCGAGGGTATGGAGCACCAGCTCCGCCCCTGCATCTGCCATTCTGTCGAACAGCTCAGCCGAGGTCTCGTCCTCACCGATCTCCAGCTCTTTCTTCTCCAGCATATCGCCGGTATCGAGTCCCTCGCCCATGAGCATAGTGGTTATGCCCGTCACCCTGTCGCCGTTAAGCACCGAGCGCTGTATCGGCGCGGCACCTCTCAGCTTCGGCAGCAGCGAGCCGTGTATATTCACACAGCCATACTTAGGTATCTCCAGCAGCGTTTTCGGGAGTATCTGCCCGTAGGCTGCCACGACTATACAGTCGGGAGCAAGCTCCCTGATCTTTTCCACGAACTCCGGTCCGTCGTCCCTGCGCAGCGACTGCGGCTGGAACACCGGCCCTATGCCATTTTCCAGAGCATACTTCTTGACAGGCGGGGGCGTCAGCAGATACTTCCTCCCCTTTGGCTTGTCCGGCTGGGTGAACACGGCCAGTATATTATGAGCTGCCGCCAGCTTCTCCAGGGCCTTCACCGCGAAATCGGGTGTTCCCATAAAGATTATATTCAAGACAGATCACCTCTATTCCTGCATCTGTTCGGGATCGATGAATTCGACCACCTTCTCCAGGAAAAGGATGCCGTCGAGATGATCCAGCTCGTGGCAGACTGCCTGTGCGAACAGGTCCTCCGCCTCCGACTCGTACCAGTTGCCGTTCCTGTCCTGAGCCTTGAACCTCACCTTTTTCGGGCGGATTGTATATCCCCACTCTCCCGGGCAGGAAAGGCAGCCCTCCTGCACCTTCTGAGTCTCGTCAGATCTCCAGATTATCTCGGGATTGATAAGCTCCTTCACACCGCTGCCGTCATACACGTCGATGATGACCAGCCTTCTCAGCACGCCCACCTGCGGCGCTGCCAGGCCTACGCCCTCAGCCTTGACGAGGGTCTCCGCCATATCGTCAAGCAGCATATGAAGCTTCGCATCGAATTTCACCACAGGCTTGCAGACCTTGTGCAGTGTTTCGTCTCTCTTGTTCAGGATCTTTCTTATTGCCATAACTACTCCTCACTACGGCGCCGCCTTATCCGGGCGGTATTGCCTTAAAGTCCGATATCTCCGTTTATATCCACATATATGCTGACCGTCCGGAACTCTTTCCTGCTGTAGTATTCCGACAGCATATGCCTTATACAGTCCCGGAACTCCGGCGTACTGCGGCATTTGAGTATGAAACGGTAGCGGTATTTATTATTGATGCGCCCGAGGGTACAGGGCGCCGGCCCCAGAGCCCTGAGCGGCAGCTTCAGCCCGCTCTCTCTTATGTATCTTGCCAGCTCCCTTGCGAACCAGTCCGAGGCTTCGATCGTCCTGCTCTCCAGAGCGGCGGCGAAGCCCACCACACATATATCGCAGAAGGGCGGATACATCAGAGTTTTTCTGAGCTCGATCTCCTCCTCGAAGAACCTGTCATAATCCTGTTCCGCAGCCAGGTTCAGCACGAAATGATCCGGCACGAAGGTTTGTATATAAGCAGTCCCCGGCTTATCGCCCCTGCCGCTTCGCCCTGCCACCTGAGTCAGCAGCGAGAATGTTCTCTCATAGCTACGGAAGTCTCCTGTGAACAGCGCCTTATCCAGCGAGACCACTCCCACCAGCGTAACGTTGGGGAAGTTGAGCCCCTTGGCTATCATTTGTGTTCCCAGCAGGATATCGTATTCATTGTTCTCGAAGGCCTTGAACCCCTCCTCATAGGAATACCGTGAGAAGGTGGTGTCCGCGTCCATACGCAGCAGTCTTGCCTCCGGGAAGAGCCTTGCCAGCTCGTCCTCGACTTTCTGTGTACCCACGCCGCCGGTATTCAGGTGATCCGAACCGCACTCGGGGCAGACCGTCACATTCTCCATAGAATATCCGCAGTAGTGGCACATCAGCTTATTGTTCTTTTTATGGTAGGTCAGAGGCAGCTCACAGTTCGGGCAGCTCACAGGCTTATGGCAGTCAAGGCAGGAGACATAGGTCGTATATCCCCGCCTGTTGAGCAGAAGTATGGCCTGCTCGCCGTTTTTGAGCGTTTCCCCCAGCTTATCCGTCAGCTTCCGGCTGAACAGCTGTCCTCCCTCATAGGCCATATCGATGATCTCCACCTCGGGGAGCACCGCATCGGCATAGCGTTTCTTCATCTCGAAAAGATGAAAGCGCTTTTTTATCTTTGCATAGTAATATGTTTCCAGCGAGGGTGTTGCCGAAGCCATTACCAGCACGGCGTTGTGATAGCCGCACCGCTGTATCGCCACATCCCTTGCGTGGTATCTCGGCGAGCTCTCCGACTTATAGGTATGCTCGCCCTCCTCGTCGATTATTATGATCCCCAGATCCGAGAGCGGTGCGAACACAGCGCTCCTTGTACCTATGACGATCCTTGCCTCGCCGCTGCGTATGCGCTTGAACTCATCGCTTCTCTGTCCCAGTGACAGCGACGAATGGAGCACCGCGATACTGCTGCCGAAATAGGTCTTGAACTTCCTGAGCATCTGGGGCGTCAGCGAGATCTCAGGCACCAGCATCATAGCTGTCTTCCCCAGCTTCAGCACGCTGTCTATCAGCCGGAAGAAGACGGCGGTCTTGCCGCTGCCCGTGACTCCGTACAGCAGCGCCCCCGAGGGCTTCCCCTCGGACACCAGCTCCATGATCCCCTCGTATGCCGCCTGCTGCTCGTCATTCAGGAGTATATCCTCCGGATCCCTGCTGTCGGTGATCTTCCCGATAGCATCCCGCAGCACCTCGTTCTTATAGTCGGCGAGCATACCGTTTTTCTTCATCCTCGTGATGAGGGCCGAGGTACAGCTTGTCATATAGCAGACCTCCTTGACGGAGGCGCACCCGCACTCTGCCAGCAGATCGACTACTTTTTTCTGCTTCTTTGTCAGCTTCGGGACGCTTCCCTCGGCCAGCCTGCCGGCAAATCCGCTGTCCAGCCTTACCATTCTGACAGTCTCGTCCCCCACCCGTCTTCTGAGGGTGTCGGTCTGCTCCACATACCCCTTGTCTATCAGGGAGCTCAGTGCTCCCCTCAGCTTCGGCTGTGAGTTCAGATCAAGGAACTCGTCTATCTCCCGCTGGTTTTTGGCCTTCTTCATAAACTGAAGTATGCTCAGCTCCTGCTCATCCAGCTCGCTCTCGTCCACGGCCACATTGGCCGGCGAGTAATGGCTCGAGAACTTATACCCGAACCCCGACGGCACCATGCTCCTGTAAGCGTCGAAGTAGGTGCAGAAGGTATTGTTTTTCAGCCAGCTTATGAGACTGAGCATCTCGCTGTTCACAAGGGGCTCGCTGTCCGCGGCGCTGAGTATGGGCTTTATCCTGCTGTCGGCCTCGCCGGAGGTCTTCATCCTCATCACCAGCCCGACAGTATGCCTGTTGCCGCTGCCGAAGGGTACCGTCACCCTCATACCGGGCACGATGCTCCCAGCCAGCTCATCCGGCACGGTATAGCTGTACTCATTATCAAAGCTGTACGACGCGCCCGAAACGGCGACCTTCGCAATAAGGATCTCCCCGCGCACGGCATACACCTCCCCGCCCCGTCTGTTTCAGCACAGGCGTATTTTATCTCAGGCTCGGATCCTCAATGATCTTGTACTCGCCGGCAGCCAGCTCGTCAACGGCAGTCTTTACAGGCTTCTCGTTGAGGATCACCTTATCCTTCGACTCGTTGGCTTCGTCGGTGATCTGTCTTGCTCTCTTGGCGACAGCAAGCACCAGCGAATAATAGCTCTCGTTGTTTTTAAGTATCTGTACTATTGCAGGTCTAAGCATTTTCAAGCACCTCGTCGATCAATTTTTTTGTATCTTCGTTACCGGCCCTGAACCTGTCGGCTGAGCCGTCGCCGCTCTTGGCGGCATTATATACTGTTTTGAAATCCCTTACCGCATCGGCAAGATCGTCGTTCATTATAACGTAGTCGTAACGGTACGACTTTGCGATCTCTCCCGCAGCCTCGGAAACTCTCTTTTCTATGACATCTGCCTTTTCGGTGCCTCTCTTGTTGAGACGCCGCCTTATCTCCTGGATGGAAGGGGGCAGTATGAACAGCAGCACCGCCTCGGGGATCTTTTCCTTTATCTGGAAAGCGCCCTTAGTCTCGATCTCCAGTATGACGTCCCTGCCCTGTGACAGGCTGTCGAGCACCGGCTGTCTGGGCGTGCCGTAGCTGTGCTTCACAAACTCGGCATACTCCAGGAATTCATCTCCGGCGATCATATCCCTGAACTTCTCGTCCGTGATGAAATGGTAATGCACTCCGTTGACTTCTCCCTCACGGGGAGCCCTCGTGGTGCAGGATATGGAATAGAAAACGTCGCTGTCCCTGAACACCTCTCCCAGCAGCGTGCCCTTGCCGCAGCCGGAGGGTGCCGAGATCACGAACAGCCTTGCATCATTCATCGGCAGTCACCTCACATTCGTCGTCAAATCTTCCGCCGACCGTTTCGGGCGCCACAGCCGACAGCACTATATGATCGCTGTCCATCACCAGCACGGTGCGTGTGCGCCGCCCGCAGGTGGCGTCTATCAGCGTGCCCTTGTCACGGGCATCCTGTATCATCCTTTTCACGGGAGCCGATTCGGGAGTCACCAGAGCGATCAGCCTCGAAGCTGACACCATATTCCCGAAGCCTATGTTTATAAGCTGCATCAGCGTCCCCCCTTACTCGATGTTCTGGATCTGCTCTCTTATCTTCTCGATCTCCGCCTTCATATCCACCACCATACGGGTGATCTCCAGCTCCTGCGCCTTCGAGCCGGTGGTATTGACCTCGCGGTTCATCTCCTGGATAAGAAAATCTATCTTCCTGCCCACAGGCTCACCGCTTTTCAGCAGCTCCCTGAACTGGGCGATATGGCTCCTCAGCCTTACGGTCTCCTCATCAACGGCGATCTTGTCGGCAAATATCGCAGCCTCGGTAAGTATCCTTCCCTCGTCGATGTTCCTGTCGCCCACGACCTCCGATATCTTCTCGAAGAGCCTGTTCCTGTAATTCTCGACAGATGCGGGGCTCAGCTCCTCGATCTTTCCCACTGTCTGCTCTATCATATCGAGTCTCGAGGTTATATCCTCGTACATCTTCACGCCCTCGGTCTCTCTCATCTCAACGAATCTTTTCAGAGCCTCGGAAGCGACCTCGCTCACCTGCTGCCATATCTCCTCCTCATCGTCGATGACCTTGACGACGGTAAACACATCCGGCAGTCTCAGCACATTGGAGAGCTTCAGGTCATCCTCCAGCCCCAGCTCATCCTTCGATGCACGCAGAGCACCGATGTAGCCCTTTGCTATCTCGCGGTTGATCTCAATATCCGCATTGACTCCCTCGCGGTTATAGATCATCACCGAGACCTCCACCTTGCCTCTGGAGATAGCGCCGTGCATAAACGCCTTCAGCTTTTCATCCAGATAGCCGTAAGCCCTGGGAGTCTTGGCCGTGAACTCATAGTATCTGTGATTGACCGAGCGTATCTCCACAAGTATCTCCCGCGGGCCGATCACTTTTCTTTCTCTGCCGAATCCGGTCATGCTCTTTATCATATCAGACTGTCCTTTCACTCAGAGTCCCTGATTTTCTATCATATCATTATACCATTTTTCAGGTGTTCTGGCAAGGCTTGTTCATACATTGTTAAGTTAACTTTTACTCGTTGTTATTAATAGAGGTAAATATCTCCATAAGGCTCTCGCCGATGAATATATGCGGAAGGTCTTCAAACTCTCTGCGGGCCGTGGGACCAGTCAGCACCGCTGCAAAATCCACTCCCGCATTGCGTGCTGTCTCGGCGTCGATGATGCTGTCCCCGATGTAGAGTATGTCCGTAAGCGGTACGTCCATGAGCATCGCCGCCTGATATATCCCGTCGGGAGCAGGCTTTGGTCCGGGCATATCCCCCGCCCCCACGATCACATCCACAGGCACGCATCCCGTGTGGAGCATAAAAGTCTCCTCTATGCGGTAGGTCATCTTTGACGAGACTATCGCCGTCTTTATGCCGGCGTTCTGGAGCACCTGGAGTATCGCCACCGCATCCGGGTAGAACACTGTGTCTCTGGACATACAGCTGTTGGCCTTCTCCACATAGATCCTGCGCATCTCCTCCTTCCTGTCCTCATCGGTCTCCCCCGACAGGATAGTAAAGGAATCGGAGAGCGTCCTGCCGATAGTGTCATAGATCGCCTTATCCTCCGGCACTGGGTATCCGAGCTGTGAGAAGGTATGCTTATAACAGGTTATTATCGCTGAGGAGGAATCCGCCAGCGTCAGGTCAAAATCGAATATTACTGCCTTGTATCTCATATCTGTCACCCCTTATCTGAATAATACCACATCCGGCGGGATTTTTCAAGGCTCTGACACAGGATGCCCGCGCACACCGGTATAAAGGCAACACCGCACAACCCCTGCACGTCATCTGCTTGCATATTTTCCGTCATAGCACACAAATTTTCCTTGCCGGGCGTCAGCCCGCCTGCGTCAAATTTATGCACTCTGACGAAAAATCTGACTGTGTATCTGACGCACAGGAGTTGTGCGGTATTGCCTAAAACTTCTCTGCCAAAAATATGTTGCAACATCCCCGGCGATGTGTTATAATAAAAACATCGAAATATAAAGGAGGCCGTCCCTATGCCCGATACACGCGAACTAATGGACAGATTCACAAGGATATACAAGGAGAACATCACACGCCCCGGCTCCGACAGGCTTTTGGAATACCTGCTGTCGGAGAACTCCGACTTCTTCGTAGCTCCCGCTTCCACCAGGTACCACAGCGCTTTTGAGGGGGGGCTCTGCCAGCACTCCATAAACGTCTATGAGTGTCTGAAGTCCTACTGCGAACGCGAAAGAGTAAGGGAGCTCTACGGGCTGGAGTTCTCAGACGAGAGCATCGCCATAGTCGGCCTGCTCCACGATATATGCAAGGTCAATATCTACGAGACCAGCTTCCGCAACGCCAAGAACGATCAGGGCGTATGGGAGAAGGTCCCCTACTACTCCTTCAACGATCAGCTGCCCTACGGCCACGGCGAGAAGAGCGTATATATCATCTCAGGGTTTATGCGCCTCACCCGCGAGGAAGCCTTTGCTATACGCTGGCATATGGGCTTCTCCGGCGAGGAGAACAAGAACACCATCGGCGCTGCTCTGGAGATGTTCCCGCTTGCCCTTGCCGTGAATATCGCCGATATGGAAGCGACGTTCCTTATCGAAGGCGGCAAAAGCTGAAAGCCCGCTCCCTGCCCTGACGTTTCCGCACAGGCCCGCGTTGTGTGAGCCTGTGCTTTTTTAAGGCAACACCGCACAGCCCCTGTGCGGTGTTGCCTTAATGCCCTGAAAATTTGCATTTTCCTCCTTGACAATCCTGCCTAAATGTGAGATAATGTTTGTGTATGCAATTTATCTCGAAAGGACAGATCAACTTGAAAAAGGAACTTGCTAAACAGTATGATCCCGCGCAGTTTGAAGAGCGCATCTATAAGTTCTGGGAGGAGGGCAGGTATTTCCATGCCGAGCGCGACCCTCAGAAGGAACCCTACACCATCGTCATCCCTCCCCCGAACATCACAGGACAGCTCCATATGGGACACGCCCTCGACGAGACTCTCCAGGATATACTTATCCGCTGGAAGAGGATGTCAGGCTACTGCACCCTCTGGCTCCCCGGCACCGACCACGCTTCGATCGCCACCGAAGCCAAGATAGTCGAAGCTATGCGCAAGGAGGGCCTTACCAAGGATGACCTGGGCAGGGACAAGTTCCTCGAGCGTGCCTGGGCGTGGAAAAAGCAGTACGGCGGAAGGATAGTTGAACAGCTCAAGAAGCTGGGCTCCTCCTGCGACTGGGAGCGCGAGCGCTTCACTATGGACGAGGGCTGCTCCAGGGCTGTAAAGGAGGTCTTCGTAAATTACTACGATAAAGGCCTCATCTACCGCTGCGAACGTATAATCAACTGGTGCCCCCACTGCCTCACCTCGATATCCAACGCCGAAGTCGATTATAAAGACCAGGCCGGCAGCTTCTGGCATCTGAGATATCCCCTCTCTGACGGCAGCGGGTATGTCGAGCTGGCTACCACCCGTCCGGAAACGCTTCTCGGCGATACTGCCGTCGCAGTGAACCCCAAGGACGAAAGATACAAGGATATAGTGGGCAAGAAGGTGATCCTGCCCCTGGTAGGCAGAGAGATACCCGTGGTCGCAGACAGCTATGTCGATATGGAATTCGGCACCGGCGTCGTAAAGATCACTCCTGCCCACGATCCCAATGACTTTGAGGTCGGCAGACGCCACAGCCTTCCTGTTATAAACGTGATGACCGATGATGCAAAGATCGTTGAGGATTATCCCGACTATGCAGGCATGGACCGCTACGAGGCAAGAAAGAAGATCGTCGAGGATCTGGAAAAGGGCGGCTTCCTCGTGAGCATCGAGGATCATTCCCACAATGTGGGTACCTGCTACCGCTGCGGGACTACCGTTGAGCCCAGAGTATCCCTCCAGTGGTTCGTAAAAATGGAGGACCTGGCAAAGCCTGCCATAAAGGCCGTTGAGGACGGCGAAACGAAGTTCGTTCCCGACCGCTTCTCCAAGAACTACTTCAACTGGATGAACGATATACGCGACTGGTGCATTTCCCGCCAGCTCTGGTGGGGACACCGCATCCCTGCCTTCTACTGCGACGACTGCGGCGAGACCGTTGTAACAAAAGAAGACACCGCAGTATGCCCCAAGTGCGGCAAGCCCATGAGACAGGATCCCGATACCCTCGATACCTGGTTCAGCTCGGCACTGTGGCCTTTCTCTACCCTCGGCTGGCCTGACAAGACCGAAGACCTTGAATACTTCTACCCGACGAACACCCTCGTTACCGGATACGATATCATCACATTCTGGGTATCGAGAATGATCGTTGCCGGTATGGAATATATGAAAGAAAAGCCTTTCAGCACCGTGCTCATCCACGGCCTTGTAAGAGACGCCGAAGGAAGGAAGATGTCCAAATCTCTCGGCAACGGCATAGATCCGCTGGAGATCATAAGCAAGTACGGCGCAGATGCACTAAGATTCATGCTGGCAACAGGCAACGCCCCCGGAAACGATATGCGCTTCATCGAGGAAAAGGTCACTGCCAGCCGCAACTTCGCCAATAAGGTATGGAACGCCGCCAGGTTCATAATGATGAACCTCCCCGACGGGTTCAGGGCGGAGAGCCTTCCCGGGAATATGACCACCGAGGACAGGTGGGTAGTATCCAAGTTCAACACCCTCGCCAAAGAGGTAAATCAGAACCTCGAAGCCTTTGAGCTGGGCATCGCAGTGCAGAAGCTCTATGACTTTATATGGGACGTTTACTGCGACTGGTATATCGAGCTTACTAAGCCCCGCATCGCCGCAGGCGGCGAGACTGCTGAGACCGCTCAGACAGTCCTCGTATGGGTAATGAAGGGTATGCTCAAGCTGCTGCATCCCTTTATGCCTTATATCACCGAGGAGATCTGGCAGGCCCTCACCGATGACGGCTCGGCCATAATCGTCAGCAGCTTCCCCGTATTTGACGAGGCACTCTGCTTCGCCGATGACGAGGAGCGCTTTGAGAAGATAATCGCAGCGATCAAGGCTGTGAGAGCAGTAAGGAACGAGATGAACGTTGTTCCCTCGGTCAAGGCCAAACTCTATATCGAGACTGCAGAGCCTGAGATCTTCGAGGCAGGCAGGATGTTCTTCGAGAGACTTGCTTCTGCATCGGGCGTGGAGATCTCCGGCAAGTGGGAGATCCCCGACTGCGTCAGCGCAGTTACCGACTCGGCCCGCATCTTCATCCCCCTGTCTGACATCGTGGATACAGAGAAGGAGCTGGCACGTCTCGGCAAGGAAAAGAAAGCCGCCGAGAAGGATATCGAGTTCCTTTCCTCCAAGCTGAACAATCAGGGCTTCATTGCCAAGGCACCCGCACAGCTCATCGAGGCTCAGAAGCAGAAGCTCGCCAAGGCCGAGGAAAAGCTGGCGAAGATCGAGCAGTCCATCGCAGCACTTGCAAAGTGATATAAGAACGATAAATAAAAAGTGATGTATCTGTCAAACCGAGCGGCAGGTACATCACTTTTTTCGATATGATAGTCAGCAAAGCAGAGGGCAGCGCACAAAAGGAGCGCAATACCCGCCAGATCCAAGGGCGGCGTTAGCCCTTGGCGAGGACGGGGGCAGCGCCCCAGCGGGGACGGGGGCAGCGCCCCAGCAGAGCACGAGACAGCGTCTCGTTCGGCGCGAAGCGACGACCAAGGCGCGGCACCAAGTGATGAGTAGGGCGCAAAAGCCGAAACTCCGCACACACCTCCGGGGACAAACAATCTGCCGCGCCGAAAAAAGTTCGTGTCCTGCAATATCAGGAACAGCGAGGGAGCGAAGCGACCAAGCGTCTTCCGTCCGGTAACGCGCCAAAGCCGGGTTTTACGTCCCGATAATGGCACAAAAGTTGGAGGCTACGTCCGGCAACGCGATAAGCCGTGGGCTACATCCGGTAACGCACAGATTTGTTTGTTTGCCGTTCCGGAGCACAGCTGTTGTTAGTCAAGGTACGGAAAATCGCTGACGCTCTTTCCTGCGAGTGCAGTAGGACAACTTTTTTCGGCGCGGCGGATAGTTTGTCCTTGCGGCTGTCTGCGGATTTACAACTTTTGCGCCCTACTGTGTACTCGGTGCCGCGCCGTGGTCGGAGCAAGCTCCGACTTGGGGCCAGCCCCAAACCCCAAGTGGAGTATGATAAAGATACTATCAACCCAACAACCACAAAACAGACAATACAGCGGACAAAATCGTCTATCATACGTATTTTTACAGAAAAAGAACATGATGAAAGCTTCCTGCAGCGGTCCTTTTCATCATGTTCTGCTTTTTTATTCGACTATCCTCCCGCCGCTGATCTCAACGATCCTCCCGCACAGCTCCGCTATCCCCTGATCGTGGGTAACAATGATAACCGTCTTCCCCTGCTCGGTGTTGAGCCGTTTTAGGAGGGACATTACATCCTCGCCCGAAGCCTTGTCGAGGTTGCCCGTCGGCTCGTCGCAGAGGATGACATCGGGGCTGTTGATGAGGGCGCGGGCGATAGCCGCCCGCTGCTGCTGGCCGCCCGAAAGCTCCGAGGGGTAGTGCTTCACGCGGTCGCTGATGTCAAGTGCCGAGTAGATATCCTCTGCGCCCGCGTTCTTGTTCTTCGCAAGACGGGACGGCAGCAGGACGTTTTCCTCGGCTGTCAGTTCAGGGATCAGGTCAAAGAACTGGAACACGAAGCCGATATTCTTCAGACGGAACTCGGAAAGCTCGGTGTCCTTCATCGAGCCGAGCTCGCGATCATTGTAGAATATCTGCCCCGATGTGGGCTTGTCGAGCCCGCCGATCAGGTTCAGCAGCGTGGACTTGCCCGAGCCTGACTTGCCGATTATCGCCACCATTTCGCCGTAGTTTATCGTGAGGTTCACGCCGTCGAGTGCTGTCACCTTGCCCTCGCCTTTGCCGTAGGTGCGGGTGAGGTCTTTTGTTTTTATCATCGTCTTTTCCTCCCTCGTGCGAGTGCGCCCGCTATATCGGGCGTGAACATTTTGAAGCTGCGGCGTGTGAGCAGTATTGTGACTATGCACATCACCGCGAAGATCGTTAGGGTGGGGATCAGTGCGTTCACATACCACATTTGCATAAGCCCCTAGAAAAAAGCCGAATTCTTCACGAACGAGGAACTCAGCTTTGAATGTTCCGACAATGACTGTACCTCACTTTTGATAACTCTACTTTACGCCAGTTATTATACCTCGCTGTAATCTTCATTTACATTTATATGCTTTGTCCAATGATTTTATTCTATCCCCCATTTCTCCCGTGCCAGTCTCATCAGCTCAGCACACTTATCCTTGTTTTCAGCCAGCAGCTTTTCAATATACTGATTGAATTTTGTGTTGTCGTCATATGGAATAAAATTCAGGTTCTTGTCAACATAGACCTGCTCGTTTATCTCATCTCTGATCCTGCCGTCTCCGGTATAACCGTAATCAGATGCTTTTTTATCGGGATCGTAAAACATAAGTCCGTATTCGGTTTCTCCGAATGCAGATATCCAAATATAAAGATCTATATGTGTTCCTGTCCCGTGTTCATTTCCGTCCTTGTCTACCGAAAAAGTTGCAGTGGACATATCACTGACCGTA
>JAFXRI010000041.1 GCA_017526445.1 Ruminococcus sp.
AAATTCTCCTTGACGTTGCGTAAAGCGAAGTGAACTTCGCTTGCAAGCCTGCGTCGAATTTAGGCAATCTGACGAAAATCTCAGCTCAACTTTGTTGAGCTTGCGCGCGATCTGACGCACAGGGGTTGTGCGGTATTGCCTATAGTTTAACAATAATAATAGCTTATTTTGCTAAAAATTGCAAGGGCTTATTTGTAAATTCATTCGGGGCGCGGCGTGGGCTTTTTTATAGAAGGCTTCGCAGATCGCGCAGATGCGCGGCTCAACCAACGGTTGAGTCGGCGTACACACCTGAGGCAGATCTATTTTTCACAAACTCAACTGCTGGTTCGTTGTAATTATTCTCTGCGTATGCTATGATGAGATCACAGAAAGGAACACGGATATGGATCAGATAGCTATCGGAAAATTCATTTCGGAGTGCCGGAAGGAAAAACACTTGACACAGGCTCAGCTCGCGGAGCGTCTGGGCGTTACCGACAGGGCGGTGTCCAAGTGGGAGACAGGCAGATCAATGCCGGATGCATCAATAATGCTGGAGCTCTGCGAGCAGATAGGCATTACGGTGAATGACCTGCTCAACGCAAGGAGAATAGAAATGAATAATTACAAGGAGATCGCAGAAAAGACTATGCTCGAAATGCGCAGGCATGAGGAACAGGCTTCCAAAAAGATGCTGATGTATGAGGTCGTGGTCGGCATTATATGTATGGCTGTATTTTTGGTACTGACGGGTGTAGCTGCGCTGGCGGACATTGAGAACCGTATAAAGATCATCCTGATCGCAACAGGTCTGCTGACAGTTGTAGGTTACAGCTTGATAGCTCTCAGGATCGAGACTGAGGCGGGATACTATGAGTGCCCGAACTGCGGTGAGAGATACGTTCCCAGGTATAGGTCGGTATTATTCGCACCTCATATCAACAGGACAAGGTATATGCGATGCCCGCACTGCAGCAAAAAGGGCTGGCATAAAAAAGTTCTGACTAAGGAAAAGTAAGGAAGGAGACAGCATTATGGATTTTGAAGAGATCAAGGAGTATCTGCCTTTTCTTATACCTCTGGCCGCGCTGCAGCTGGGGCTTATGATCGCTGCTATAGTAAGCATATTCAAGCACACGAAATACAAGACGGGCAGCCGCGCCCTTTGGGTGGTACTGTGTCTGTGCATCTCGATCATCGGACCGATACTCTATTTCGCATTCGGAAAAGAGGAGAGCTGATATGCCTATGCTGGAGATAAAGGGGCTTGAGAAGAGCTTCGGCGATAAGCAGGTCCTGAAAGGCTTTGACCTGGCTGTTCCCGAGGGGAGCATCTTCGGGTTCATTGGTCAGAACGGTGCCGGCAAGACCACAGCTATGAAACTGGTACTGGGACTGCTGCGCCCCGATGCGGGTGAGATCCGTGTGGCGGGTGAGAAGGTCAGCTACGGCCAGACGGCCACGAACCGTATGATCGGGTATCTGCCCGATGTGCCGGAGTTCTATCCTTTTATGAATGCCGAAGAGTACCTTGCCTTCTGCGGGGAGATCTCGGGGATGGGCAAGGCGGAGATAAGATCACGGAGCACTGATCTGCTGGAGGCTGTGGGACTGGGCGGTGAGAAGCACCGTATAAAAGGCTATTCGCGGGGAATGAGACAAAGGTTGGGCATAGCGCAGGCTTTACTGGGCAGGCCGAAGCTTCTCATCTGCGACGAGCCCACCTCGGCGCTGGATCCTGTCGGCAGGAAGGAGATACTGGACATACTTGTGAAGGCTGCCGGTGAGACGACGGTCATATTCTCAACGCACATCCTGTCGGATGTGGAGCGCATCTGCACGGATGTGGCTCTGCTTAGGGACGGGGTGATATGCCTGGAGGGGAAGCTCGCAGATATAAAGCGCCGGTCCCGTCCTGACGAATATATCATCGAGACAGACAGCGGAGAAGCTGAGACAGCGCTCACGGATGCTTTTCAGGGGCTTATCAGTAAAAGAGACGGATCGCTCGTTTTCCGTGACAAAGAGCTGTCGCCTTATGAGGTAATGAGCTTTATTGCCGGAAAGAAGTTGCCGGTGGTCAAGCTTGAGCGCCGCGAGCCCACTCTCGAATCGCTGTTTGTGGAGGTGGTCGGGGAATGAGACAGTTCAAAGCTTTTACAAAGAAGGAATTCACGGATCAGTTCCGGTCGGGGAAGCTTTTCATACTCGGTGCGGTATTCATTTTCTTCGGGATAATGAGTCCTGCTCTGGCAAAGCTGATGCCTAAGCTGCTTGAAATGATCTCGGCGGAGGACGCGGGGTATGTGGTCACGATGACCAAAGAGGTCACGGCGGCGGACTCCTTCGATCAGTTTTTCAAGAACATCTCCACCTGTCTTATACTGTTCGTTATCCTTGAGTCGGGGATATTCACAAAGGAATACAGTTCGGGGACCTTGCTTCTGTCTCTGACGAGGGGGCTTGAACGGAGGAAGGTCATTATCTCAAAGACCTTTGTGCTGGCGGCGGTATGGACGGTATGCTACTGGCTGTGCTTTGGTGTCACGCTGGGTTACAGCGCATATTTCTGGGACATATCGGCGGTGCCGGATGTTATGACGGCGGCGCTTTTATGGTGGATATACGGCTTATGGTTCACGGCGGTGGTCGTGTTCTTTTCGGTGCTGATGAGGACGGCGACGGCTGTTCTTGCCTGTACGGGGGCGGTATATCTGGGATACACTCTGCTGGGGATGATACCCAGACTGGGAGAGTATCTGCCGGCGCATCTTGCCTCATCCCAGAAGCTGATACACGCAGAGGGATACACTTTCACGGCGGCGCTTATCGCGGCGGCGGTGACGGGTGTCCTGCTTATCGCGGCAAGCGTGCCTGTTTTTGACAGGAAGAGTATCTGAAACATAGTTTAAGGCAACACCGCACGACCCGCGGCTAACGCCTCTGCACATCATCTGCCGTGTCAAGCCTGCTTGACGACCGGCTTATCCGTCATGATCACCAACGTCATCAAAGATGACGTCAATTCTCCTTGACGTTGCGTAAAGCGAAGTGAACTTCGCTTGCAAGCCTGCGTCGAATTTAGGCAATC
>JAFXRI010000042.1 GCA_017526445.1 Ruminococcus sp.
CAGGAAACAACCTGAACCAGGTTATCCTGACCAACCATGGTCTGGGTAGCATCGAAGATTGAACCATAGGTGCTTCCAACGATATCGGAAGAAACGATCTCATCCTCGTTGTAGCCGAAGCTCTCGGATGCAGCAGCCTTCATCGCAGCGTTGATCTCTTCCTTGGTAACGCTCTTCTCTACGGTAGCTACCAGGATCGTGGTGGAACCGGTAGGGGTAGGAACACGCTGTGCGGAACCGATCAGCTTGCCGTTCAGCTCGGGGATAACCAGGCCGATAGCCTTTGCAGCACCGGTGCTGTTGGGAACGATGTTGATCGCACCTGCACGGCTTCTGCGCAGATCACCCTTTCTCTGAGGACCGTCAAGGATCATCTGGTCGCCGGTGTAAGCATGGATGGTGCTCATGATACCGCTCTGGATAGGAGCGTAGTCGTTCAGAGCCTTAGCCATGGGAGCGAGGCAGTTGGTTGTGCAGGAAGCTGCGGAAATGATGGTGTCATCCTTAGTCAGAGTCTTCTCGTTTACGCTGTAAACGATAGTGGGCAGATCGTTGCCTGCAGGAGCAGAGATAACGACCTTCTTAGCGCCGGCATCGATATGAGCCTGGCTCTTCGCCTTCGAGCAGTAGAAACCTGTGCACTCGAGAACAACGTCTACGCCGATCTCTCCCCAGGGAAGCTCAGCAGCGTTAGCCATTGCATAGATCTTAAGAGTCTTGCCGTCAACGGTGATAGTACCTGCCTCGTCATCAGCAGTTACAGTGTGGGTGTTTTCACCGATCTTGCCGCAGTAGCCGCCCTGAGCGGTATCATACTTGAGCAGGTTAGCGAGCATGGAGGGCTTGGTCAGATCGTTGATAGCAACGACATCATAACCCTCTGCACCGAACATCTGTCTGAATGCCAGACGGCCGATACGACCGAAACCGTTAATTGCAACTTTTACATTAGCCATGGGATTGTACCTCCTATTATTTTTATGCTTCTATTATACTACATATTGAAGATTTTTGCAAGTGTTTTTCATAGAATATTACTCAATTTTTTCACTATTTTTCATATAATGTGACTCACCTCCGATGGGACAGGAAAAACGGCTGGTGTATGCAGGATTTTGCTTGCCGGCTCTTGACTGTTCGTGTCGGATGATGTATAATAATAGTCAGAAAACGACACGGTCAAACACTTACGGACAGGTTGCGAGGATGCAGTTATGGATATAATCGAAGCGATCAAAACTGTATATGCCTGCACACAGACGCGAGCGGCAGTATATGACACGACATTCAGGGAGCTTTGGAGAAACTCTCCCGGGGTGCCGGAGCTTTGCTTTCCTGAAGGTCTGACTGCCAGCGGGGGAGTGCCTCCGGGACTGCCTGTCAGTGAGGAGATCATTTGTAGCTACTCAAACGGCGATGCTGTTAAGATCACCCCTCTGATACAGGACGGCAGGCTCTGCGGATACCTGACCGAGTGGTACGGTATGGAGGATATACACAAGCTGGACAGCTGCTCGGACAGAGGTTTTGAGAGCGAGGTCGTACTCGGACTCGTGAGGAAGAATATGAACAAGGTCCTTCTGACGGCCGAGGAACTGGGCAGCCCGGTGGATGAGCTTGATACCGATGCGGTGCTCTCAGATCTCAGGACCGGTCTCAGGAGCACGCTGGCTTCACTTGTCAATCACGGGGAGATGAGCTATGCCTACTCATCAAGGCCCGGCAAGGAGCTTGTTGATCTTTCGGAGAAGCTGGCGGAGCCTCTCAGCCAGGCGAAGGAGATACTCAGACACAGCGGATGTGTGCTCAACTGCGATCTGGGCTTCAGATGCTATGCCCGCACGGATCTCAGGCTCGTGATCTCGTCGGTGATGAATCTTATCATCAATGCGTATATGTATTCCTCGGCTGAGGAAAAGCGGATAGATGTCCTGCTGAAGTGTGAAGACTTTATCACTTCGCTGACTGTCAGCGACAACGGCACCTCGGCAGATATTGAGCAGATCAGAAGGCTGTCCTTCTATGACAACAGGAGGATCAGCATTACGGGAGGGGAGTCGGTCGGTCTCGCACTCGTCAGAAGGACTGCGGAAATGTTCGGCGGAAGGCTTGAGCTTTCCCTCTCACCCACAGGCGGGCTCACTGCATCTATCGTCTTTGATTCTCTTTCAGACGGAGATCTCAGCTGCTTCAGAGCTTCTGCGGAGTTCATACAGACTGCCGGGCCTTATGATCTGGTACACTGCATACTTGCAAAAGGCATACCCGATCTCGGCGGCACCGACAGCCAGCTCGAGCGGATCAAAGCTGTGCGCAGCAAGCAGCAGCTTCGCAGATAAAAAAATACGCCGGGTCGGCAGGCTTGTGCAGCCTGCTGTTCCGGCGTTCTTTGTTTATATACTGCAAGGGAAGCCTATTCTGTTTCCTCTGCGGCTTTGGGAATTTCGTTCTCTGTCTCGGAGGAAGGCTCGGTCCCGGCCTTGTCGAGCTTCTTGTTATGGATAGATGCAAGCGTTACCACAGCCGGGATGACCGTGATGAGAAGCACGAAAACGATGATATTGAACACGTTTGCCAGTTCATCCGAAATAACACTGGTATTCAGAAGCATAAGCTCACTCCTCTCCGACAAGCTCGTTCAGGGCGGCGTTTATATCCGCATAGGAATAGCCCTGCCTTACGAGCGCATTCTTGACCTTGTTTGCTCCGCCCTCTTCTTCGAGACGGCGGAGATATTTTTTCTCAACGAGCTCCCTGATACGCCGGCGCACATCCTGAGTGCCGCTGTACGGCTCCAGAGCCTCCTCGATGATCTCCTTTGAGAGACCTTTCAGTTTCATCTCCTGCACAGCACGGTAATATCCGAACCGTTTGACCTCGATATATCTTCTGGCCAGACCCGCAGCAAACCGCCTGTCGTTTATCACACCAAGCTCCGAGAGCTTGTCACAGACCTCATAGCAGATCTGCTCCTCATAGTTCTCCGAAAGCTTTTTGAAAAGCATAACGTAGGAATAATCCTTGTAGTCCAGCAGATACAGCGCACGCTCTTTTGCACGTCTGAGGTCATTGGCATAGACTACCTCCTGCCACTGGTCCTCAGAAAGCACCATACCCTTTTTGAGACTCTTGTCGTAAACGACCTCGCTGTTGATAAAGGCGGGCTCTCCTTCCGAAAAGTCGATCCGGAGCGTTTTTCCTTTGAACTGCGAGATATCAGCAATGACCGGCATACTCAGTTGCCGAAGTTCTTGACGTCAACGGGTGCAAATTCCTCGAAGTCGTCCTCGGGATCAACGGTGACGTCAGCCTTGCGGCTTGCCGCAGGAGCGGATACGGGAGCAGGAGCGGCGGCAGCAGCTGCCTTCTGTTCAAGCTCAGCAGTCTTCTTGTTCTTCTTTGTAGCCATTACGAGCTGATCCTTCTGCTCTTTGATCTTTTCTTCGATCTCGGCCATAACGGCAGGATTTGCCTGCAGATAATCCTTTGCATTGTCTCTGCCCTGGCCGAGCTTGCCGTCGTTATAGCTGTACCAGGCTCCGCCCTTCTTAACGATACCGAGGTCGGTGGCCATATCCAAGACCTCGCCCACGCGGGAGATGCCTGTGCCGTACATAATATCAAATTCACACTCCTTGAAGGGAGGAGCTACCTTGTTCTTGACGACCTTGCACTTTGTTCTGTTGCCGAGTATCTCCGAGCCGTTCTGTATCTTCTCGCCGCGCCTTACCTCGATACGGATAGAAGCATAGAATTTCAGAGCACGTCCTCCGGGAGTGGTCTCGGGGTTTCCGTACATAACTCCGATCTTCTCGCGCACCTGGTTTATAAATATTGCAGCGCAGTTAGACTTGGCGATGACGGAAGTGAGCTTTCTCATTGCCTGAGACATGAGTCTTGCCAGCTGGCCGACGTGGGTATCTCCCATCTCGCCGTCGATCTCGGCTTTGGTGACCATTGCGGCTACCGAGTCGATAACTATGCAGTCGATAGCTCCCGAACGGGCAAGGGCCTCAGCGATCTCAAGAGCCTGCTCACCTGAGTCGGGCTGTGATACCAGCAGATCCTCGGTATTCACGCCGAGGGCCTTTGCATAAACAGGATCCAGGGCGTGTTCTACGTCGATGAAGGCTACGTCGCCGCCCAGCTTCTGAGCTTCTGCAAGGCAGTGCAGTGCGACGGTGGTCTTTCCGGAAGATTCCGGTCCGTAGATCTCGATGATCCTTCCTCTCGGGATGCCTCCCACGCCCAGAGCCATATCCAGCGTCATAGAGCCGGTAGGGATGCACTCAATGTCGAGAGCCTTTGTATCGCCCAGCTTCATTATAGCGCCCTGGCCGAACTGCTTTTCGATGACAGATATGGCGGTGTCCAGCGCCTTGCGCCTTTCCTCCTTATCGGTTATCTTGGTAACTGACTTTGATTCCTTTTTCTTCTTATCGATTCCCATTGTGTTTTCCTCCATATGTCCGGTTGTTTTTATCTTCCGGGTATATTATAACACATTTTCAAGCAAAAGTGTGTATCTTTTTTTGGACAGTTAAGTAAAACCGGCTGTTTACAGTACAAAATTCAGTACTGTTAATCTTCTTTTTTCCAGCCGATGACCATTCGGTCGTTGCCGCAAAGGTCTTTTCTGCTGCGCACATCCCTGAATCCGTGCTGAATGAGCATCTGCATGACCTCATCGGCCTGTGCGGCGCCTATTTCAAAGAGCATAGCGCCGCCGTCTTTAAGGCTGTCCTTCCAGAGCCTTATCACGGTCCTGTAGAAATCGAGTCCGTCCTCGCCGCCGTAAAGTGCTTCGACGGGTTCAAAGCTCACCTCCGGCTGCATAGCCTTCATATCCTTAGCTGTGAGATACGGAGGATTGCAGACGATAAGGTCAGCCTTCGGCTGCTGCGGGGGCAGCTTCTCGTCGCAGACATCCCCTTTGACGACTCTTGCGGAAGAGCCGAGCCTTAACTTGTTTTCAAGCAGATACTGCATAGCATCGGCATACTTCTCCACAAGGGTGAGGCTTACATTATCGAGCTTCTTTTCAAGCACGAGCCCAATACAGCCCGTGCCTGCGCATAGGTCGATGATCTCCATACCGGACCTGTCTCCGAAAAGCTTTATAGCTGCATCCACAAGTGTTTCGGTATCAAGTCTCGGAATGAGCACGCCCTCTCCGAGCTTGAAGGTGATGCCGCAGAAATCCCATTCGCCGAGGATATACTGCAATGGCTCACCGCTCATCCTGCGCTTGCAGAGCTCATAATACTGCTGCTCGCTGCTGTCGTCGGCTTCCTGCCAGAGTTTATCCGAGAATTCCACACAACGGCAGTCGAGCCTGAGAACGGCTCCCATAAGCTCTTTGGCTTCAAGCGCTGCATCAGAGTACTCAAGTGAAGACAATTCTCTTACAGCATCCGTAACGAGCTGTCCGTAGGTACTCATAGTTTCTTCCTCCTTTGTCGGTAAAGTAAAGAAGCTGTTTCGTTCGGGGATCTTACTGTTCCCCCTCCTCGGGGATCACTGCTTTCAGGGCAGCGATAGCACATTCGATCTCATCGGGCTTGGGCTCCTTTGTGGTGATGCGCTGGATCCACAGTCCCGGTGCCGAAACGATCTTGGTAAATATATTGTCGTATTTCCCTGCGAGTCTGATAAGCTCATACGCTATACCCATTACGACGGGGAGAAGAGCCAGCTTGCAGAGCACTCTCAGGAACACATTCTCCCACGAAAGCTTGAAGATAGTGGTAACGAATATGCTTATGAAAAGCACAAGGAAAACGAAGCTTGTTCCGCATCTCGGATGGAAGCGGCAGTGCTTCTGCACGTTCTCAACAGTAAGCTCCTCGCCGTGCTCATAGCAGGCGATGCTCTTGTGCTCGGCCCCGTGATACTCATAAAGTCTGCGCATATCTCCCATAAGCCCTGTCAGCGCAGTATAGCCTATGAATATGCCTATCTTGATGAATCCTTCGATAATATTCTTGACGATAAAGGGAAGCTCAACGAAATTTCCGACAAGTTTCAGTATCCAGGTCGGCAGCATCATAAACAGGAATATCGCCAGTCCGAGTCCGAGTATGACCGACAGTCCGGAAATTATCGGCATGACCTTATCGCCCAGCTTGTCATCGAGCCATTTCTCAAACTTCGACATTTCCTCCGGCGAATCTTCGGTCATCTGCTTATCGGCCGAACGCATCAGGCACTTATAGCCGTCCACCAGAGATATGCCGAAATTGAATATTCCTCGGATAAAGGGCACTTTCCTGTACCACGGCGTATTTTTTCCGCCGCGCACCGGCCAGGTCTCCAGATCTATCTCGCCGCTTGGAAGGCGGTTGGCCATTGACGCGATCTCGATGCCGCGCATCATTACACCCTCGATGACAGCTTGTCCGCCGATCTTGGATTTGAATTTTTCCTCTCCGATCACGGAGGTCCGGTCTTTGCTCATGAGTTTACCTCTCATTCATTTGTGTTTTTATCTGTTGAAATAAGCTCGACGTTGATAGTATCCTTATCGTCGGACTTTTTGCTCTTGTCCTTGCAGGGCAGGGTGATCATTACTGTTGTCCCGACTCCCTGCTCGCTGTTAATGGTGAGAGTTCCGTTATGCCGCGAGATTATCTCGTCGGCAACAGCCAGGCCTATGCCGGAACCGCGGCGTGTATGGTTTGCCTTGAAGAACTTGGTCTTTATCTTCGGCAGATCTTCTTTTGATATACCGATACCCGTATCAGAAACGGATATACATATCTCGTTATCCTGTTCATAGGCTTCGACTGAAACGGTATCGCCCTTATCTGAATACTTTATGGCGTTATCGACGATATTGATGAACACCTGTCTCAGTCTGTTCTTATCGCCGAACACGAAAGGAAGCATCTCAGGCTCATAGTAATCGAGTTTTATGCCAAGGGCGCGGGCCCTTTCCTGATAGATAAGCACTGTCTCGCCCAGCTCGGCAAGAATATCTATCGTATCCATCTGCAGCTGCAAACGGTTATCCTGTATCCTTGAGAAGTCCAGCAGTTCTTCCACCATCTGCGAGAGTCTCTCGGTTTCCGAGGTGATAACGCGCATACCTTTTTTGAAGGTCTCCTCGTCGTCGCCGATGGTCGTCAGTGTTTCCGACCAGCCCTTGATGGCGGTCAGCGGCGTTCTCAGCTCGTGCGACACCGACGAAATGAACTCGTTCTTCATCTGCTCGGTATTAGAAAGCTCATCCGCCATATAGTTTATCGAGTCGCAGAGCTCACCGATCTCGTCGTCGCTGGTCTTTTCGATACGCTCAGAGAAATCGCCTTTGGCGAACTGTCTTGTAATGCCGCCGATCTTGATAACAGGGTACACGATAGAGCGAATAAAGAACATACCCGACAGGAAGATCAGCATAACTACGGCAAACACCACAGCTGTTATGATAGCGATCATCATCATGATCTGACTGTCAACGCCCTTCATCGAAGAGATCATTCTCAGAGCTTCAAACTCGCTTCCTCTCGGCGAGATCATTGAAGTCACGGCGATGACTTTCTCGCCCGAGGGCAGCTCGAAGACTGCGGTGGCGGTGCCGTTCTCAGATTTCTTTGCTGCCAGGTAATCCTCCATGCTGACATCAGCCGAGGGTGAGAACCCGGACGAAGTTATATCGATGCTTCCGTCAGTCTTGACAGCCATAAGCTCGATCTTGTCCTTATCGGAATACGACTCGACCTCAGCTCTTATCTTGGAGTTGTAGTTGGTCGTTGCATCGTCAGCATTCTGCATGACATCGTTGGCAACTATATTCATTTTTGAAGTCATATACTGTCTCGCGGCGCTGTAGTAATAGCTCCTGACAGCGAGTATGAGCAGTATCTCGATAATAAGCAGCACGACCAGCACGGTGCCCATAGTATTCATGAGCCAATGCCGTTTAACGCTGTGTCTGCCGTGATGTACCTTATTTGACAAATCCTATCATAGCTCCCAACGGTATTACCGGTTATTGTTTTCGGTCAGGTGGCGCTCCACTTATATCCGAAGCCCCAGATAGTAAGTATATACTTGGGGTTGGAGGGCTCGTCCTCTATCTTCATCCTGATACGTCTGATATTCACATCCACGATCTTATCGTCGCCGTAATAGCTCTCGCCCCAGATGTGGTTAAGTATGCTGGTGCGGTCCAGCGCAGTATTCTGGTTCTTGAAGAAGTACTCCATTATCTGGTATTCTACCTGAGTAAGGTCAATAGGCTCGCCGTTTTTGGAAACGGTCCTGCTTTTGAGATTGAGCACGAAGGGGCCTGACATGATCGTCGAGGCTGCCTCGGGCTTGGCGTGGGACATAGATACCCTTCTGCACACCGCATCCACTCTTGCCACCAGTTCAGAGATAGAGAACGGCTTGGTGATATAGTCGTCAGCGCCGTTCATCAGCGAGCTGATCTTATCCATCTCCTGAGATTTTGCTGACAGCATAATGATACCCATAGTATCCGATCTTTCACGGAATTTCTTGCAGACCTGCTGTCCGTCGATTCCGGGCATCATAATATCAAGAAGTGCCACGTCGAACTCGCCGTCTGATTCCTCAAAGGCTGTGATAGCATCCTCGCCGCAGTTTACATCGACCACGTCGTAGCCGTTGCGCTTGAGGTTGAGCACCACGAACTCGCGGATAGAATCCTCGTCCTCACATACCAAAACTCTTCTCATTGTTATAACCTCCCTGTTTACTGTAATAATATCTCACAGATCACGAATCTACGATATAAAGATTGTTTGATACTTCATCCACAGTCAGTATCAGCTGCTCGCGCTTGTTGGTTGGCAGCAGCACAAGGTAATCCACCTGGCCGTGGCTCTTGATGACCTGATAACCGCTGAAGGTATATTCTGAGGTCTGTGTCTTCGGAGCTACGGCTATCCTCATAAGCTCGGTCATCTCCTCGTTTATGTCTCCGCCGAACTTATAGAATACAGCCTCGTTGGTGGCGGGATCCTTCTTGACTGTGACTTTATCCGTCCACCTGCCGGGGAACATCATAGCATAGCCGTCCGATACAGCATAGTAGCCCGAATATACTTCCTGGAGCTCGAAGAAATCCACATACCTGCTCCAGGTAGTGAGCAGCTGCTGCTCCTCGGGGGCGGCGTTCTCATAGCCGATCATCGGTCTTGTGAAGGGTATCTCTATTATGCCGTCGTCATCTATATCGGCGCTGAAATATCCGGCCGGGCGGGTGCATTTCGGCAGGAGCTTCTCGCTCCTTATCTGCATCGGGTTCTGCAGGGCAGAATACCTGTAATATACGATCTCGGTCTGTAAAAGACCGTCAACATTGGTGACATCGGTATAGAGGGCATTGCGCCCGTCAGAGAGACTGCCGGTGAGTGCTCTTGCGTAGGAATTGACGTTGTCGCACATATCAATGCTCTGGCTCAGCACTACTTCGTCGCTTTCCATTTCAAGAAGAGCCGCCTTGGCGGTAACAAGACCGGTCTCTGAGTTGGTCTGCTTCTTGATAGCCACCAGTTCATTTGAGCCGTCGGAGTTTATATCCAGCGTTTCAAGCACCGAGTATGTGGTCGTACCTATCCGGTTGAACTCTCCGCCCCGGTAGCTGTAGATCTCCAGTGCTTTTTCATCGCTGGAGTGTGTCTGATATCCGACAAGGATGTTCATTCTTCTGTCGGAGCCCATTCTTGTGAGGATGACCTTATCCACTTCGGCTCCCGCCCCGGCGAACTCCTTGACAGACTGCCATCTGCCGTTGCTGTCCTTATCCAGCAGGTTGACTCTCAGACCTTCGTCGGCGGCATCGTTGGTGGTATTGGTATATTCGTAAAATACCAGAGCTTCGTCCGTAGGCTCATCGTCGATATTGGCGATAACATAAGCCGAACGGTTGTCACCGTTCTTGGGGTATTTGAGTGTCAGGTTATTGCCAACAGCGTTTATGAGCGCTTCGTGCAGCTCCGACTGCTCCTCAGTCAGTTTGGGAGCGGCAAGAAGGTTATCGACAGTAAAATTAATGGCTGAGCATCCGGTAAGCATTACCGCTGCTGCACAGCAGGCTGCTATTCTGAGCCTCATAGCGCTCCCTCCCTTCCGGACACAAACATATATAGATATTATATCACACTTTCACACTTTTGGCAAGTATAATAATAGAATATTTACCTTTGCCCTGTGCAGAAAGTTTTTCCGGAGATATTTCGCAGCGGGATAAGACGCAAAAAGAGCAGTGCCGTACGCACTGCTCTTTCAGACTGGTGTTAAAATGTGCTGCTTACTTCTCTTCAAGTACAGAAGTGCAGTTGGGGCATCTTGTAGCCTTGATGTTTATATCGGTCTTGCAGAATGGGCAGACCTTTGTGGTGGGAGCTGCTTCTTCCTTCTTTTTGCCTACGCTCATAAGCTTGTTTACGGCCTTCATCATCAGGAAGATGCAGAAAGCCATGATTATAAAGTTGATGATCGCAGTCAGAAAGTCACCGAGCAGGATGTACTGATCGCCGTAGATCGGGATCCTGAAGCCGAAGCTTGCGCCGCCGATACCGGCAATGAACGGATTGATGATATCCTCGGTGAAAGCGGTAACGATATTACCGAAGGCAGCACCGATGATAACGCCGATGGCCAGATCCATTACGTTGCCTTTAAGAGCGAACGCCTTGAACTCACTTAAAAACTTTTTCATTTGTGAACCCTCCTTACAACAAAATTTTTATAATTATAACATATTTAAAGAAAAAAATCAACAGTTTTCAAGCAAAAAATCGTTTTTTTTTAAAATTTCCGTCACATCATCGTGAAACGGTCATCCGCGGACGGCTGAATACCATTCTCTGCAGCGGGAATACTTCCTTAAGGCAACACCGCACAACCCGCGGCTTGCGCCTCTGCACGTCATCTGCTTGCATATTTTCCGTCATAGCACACAAATTTTCCTTGCCGGGCGTCAGCCCGCCTGCGTCAAATTTATGCACTCTGACGAAAAATCTGAC
>JAFXRI010000043.1 GCA_017526445.1 Ruminococcus sp.
GCATAAATTTGACGCAGGCGGGCGAGCGAAGACCAATTCGCTTTTCGCCCGGCAAGGAAAATTTGTGTGCTATGACGGAAAATATGCAAGCAGATGACGTGCAGAGGCGCAAGCCGCGGGTTGTGCGGTGTTGCCTTTATATTCCGGTCTGTCAGGCGCTCAGAGTCTTTTTATTCCCCGTCCTCCGCAGGACACTCTGCTGCTTCCGATACTACCAGTTTCTCGCCGTCTATGCGGAAACGGATGTCATGATCGCCGTAGCGCATACTGTAAAGCCGCTCCGGATCGTGCTGGTAGGACGGACGGGGATCGTCGGCAAGACACTCCGTCAGCGCTGCACGCTTGTCCTCCGGGATCAGCGCCAGCAGCTCCTCCGGGAAAACGACCTCGAGCCTGTGAGAAACAAAGCCGTCCGCATAACCCCCTGCCGCCTCCGGCACGCAGTCGGATGCAGGCAGATAGGGCTTGATGTCCAGTATGGGCGTGCCGTCCAGAAGATCTGCCCCGGATACGATCAGGTATGTGCCCTCGCCGGTGCTGTGGCAGACCTCCTCCAGCTTCACGCAGGACAGGCCGATATGGTTCGGACGGAAGGGCGATCTGCTGGCAAAAACACCTACACGGGTGTTGCCGCCCAGCCGGGGAGGTCTCACCGTCGGAGACCATTCCTCCCTGTGGGCCATGGAGAAATCAAACAGCAGCCAAAGGTGCGAAAAGCCCTCTATCCCGCGCAGAGCCTCAGCGCTGCGGTATTTCGGCAGAAAGACTATCTTGGCTCTGGCCGAGGGCGCCCGCCCGCTCTGCCGGGGGATGCCGAATTTCTCCTTGAAGTCGTTGTGTATCACCGCCACCGGCGCGACGGTGTAGCTGTAGTTTTCCATCTGCTCCTCCCGGATCGTCAGTTATGGGCAATACCCAATATCTCGCCGAGGGAATCCTCGCTGCCGGAGGCCATAGAGATCTCCACCCTGTATTCCTTCTCGGCGGCCTGCATACCCAGAAGCGCTGTCTGAGGATTGCCCCAGCCGTTTTTGGTGACGGTGGTGATATCCTTTTCATCGTAGGTCTCGCCGTCGCAGATCACCTTGACGTGGAGCTTGCCGAAGTTCCCGGACTTGACCTCTTTGTAGATCAGGTGGGCAAATTTTCCCTTGAAGGTGAACACCAGCGGCTCGTTGTCCCCGTCGGGATCGTAGGTCCACCCGTCGGTGAAATGAGCGACTGTGGAGCCCTTCTTCCAGCTGCCGAGGCTCGTCGGCTCGATGCTGCCGTTTTCAAGCAGCTGCATACCCTGCTGGACCATTATGCTCATAGGCGACGAGGGGTACTCCTTCGGGACCGGCTGAGCATTGCCGGCCTGACTGAAGAAATAGTCTATCATCCCGGCGACCATTGCGTGTCCCTTCACGTTGGGGTGGGAATGGTCATCGGAGAAGTCCTTCCAGGTCATCCTGTTATTCTTGAACAGATACCGCAGGGCATCGCAGTAGGAGATCATAGGCAGGCCGTAATACTCGCCTATCTCCTTCATATAATCCTGGGCGGAATAGTCCTCCTCGGTGACCGAGAACAGCAGCACCACTGCCGTGCCTTTTTCCAGAAGATCGCGTACCACGGACTCATACGCAGCCCTGTGATCCTCGTCGGAGGCATCGTTCACGGCGAACTCCACGAAGCATATATCCGGCTCCTTCGACAGCACATCTCTTTGCAGGCGCATATTTCCCAGCACAGAGGGTGTACCGGATATGCCCGCGTTGACGTACTCCACGTTCCCGCCGCCGTCCTTGCCGTAGGTCTTTTTGAAGGATTCATAGGAAAGTCTGGCATAGCAAAGCTCGTCTCCGGCGCCCACGCCCTCGGTGATCGATCCTCCCAGATAGGCTATAGTGACCTTTTCGCCGTCCTGAGCCTTTTTTATCACAGCCTTCACGGCTGTACAGTCCCCGAGAGTGACCAGCGACTTTTTAAGCATAGCCTGCTCCCACTCCTCATCGGTCTCGGGGGGCTTGTCCTCGTCAGGAGTGAGCATATCCCCCGTCCCGTCGGAAGAGAGCTCCGCCGCGGAGCTGTCAGCCTGTGAACTGTTCGTCTGCGAGCTGTCCGTCCGGGAGCTTTCGCTGCCGCCGCAGCCCGCCAGCATCAGAGCCGCTGCCAGCACAGCCGCCATACTTTTCTTTATCATAATATCGTCCTCCTGTTACAAAATCAGCCCTTCCGTTTCCGGAAGGGCTGGTCTGTTATTTGCACATTTACTATCAGTTGATAACAGCCTTCTCTGTATCCTTGTCGAACAGATGGATCCTGTTAGGATCGATAGCGATCTTGATGTCGTCCTGAGGACGAGCGGTAGATCTCGGGCTAACTCTTGCAGTAAGAGGAATACCCTCGCAGGTGAGGTACAGATAGGTCTCTGCACCCATCATTTCTGTTACTTCAACAGTAGCATTTACAACGCCTGTAGTAGCGGAGGAAATGAACATCTCCTCATCATGCAGACACTCGGGACGAACACCGAGAACTACTTCCTGATCTACCAGCGGATCGAGGAGCTCCTCATCGACCTTAGCCTCGGGAACTTCTACTCTGTACTTAACGCCTCTCGATGTCTTGGTATCCTCAGAGCCGAACTCAACGATGTACTTGTCATTCTCCTTGAGGAGCTTGGCATCGATGAAGTTCATCTGGGGCGATCCGATGAAGCCTGCAACGAACTGGTTAACAGGATTATTGTAAAGGTTTGTAGGTGTATCGATCTGCTGGATGTAGCCGTCCTTCATAACAACGATACGGTCACCCATCGTCATAGCCTCTGTCTGGTCATGAGTTACATAGATGAATGTTGTACCCAGCTTCTTGTGGAGCTTGGAGATCTCAGTTCTCATCTGAGCTCTCAGCTTGGCATCGAGGTTGGAAAGAGGCTCGTCAAGCAGGAATACCTGAGGCTCACGAACTATAGCACGTCCAAGAGCAACACGCTGTCTCTGACCACCAGAGAGAGCCTTCGGCTTTCTGTCGAGCAGGTGAGCGATATCGAGGATCCTTGCAGCTTCTTCAACCTTTCTTGCGATCTCGTCCTTGGGGACCTTGCGGAGCTTAAGGCCGAATGCCATGTTCTCGAAAACTGTCATGTGAGGATACAGAGCGTAGTTCTGGAAAACCATTGCGATATCTCTGTCCTTAGGAGCGATGTCGTTTACCAGTCTGTCGCCGATATACAGCTCGCCCTCGCTGATCTCCTCAAGACCTGCGATCATACGAAGTGTGGTGGATTTGCCGCAGCCGGAAGGTCCAACAAGAATGATGAACTCCTTATCCTTGATCTCAATGTTAAAGTCGGATACTGCAATAACGCCTCCAGCGTACTTCTTATAAATTTCCCTCAATGATACACTTGCCATGTTTATAAGAACCTCCTATTTTAAGATTTACTTTTTGGCCATATTAGCTATAGTACTATCATAGCAAACTTTTCACATTTTAACAAGAGTTTTTTTAACTAAACTTTATTACAAGTCTTTATAAATAATGACGAAAAATTCCAAGCTGCTGGAAAAATCTGGGAGCAAAAACGTTATCGTGACAAAAGTTTCTCAACATCTTTGTGCAACATTTCCAAACAACCCCCCAAAGGCAGCTCCGGAGACAGGGAAACGCCCCCTATGCGCACACGCTTGAGATATACAACTTTGTTGCCGACGGCCTCAAACATCCTTTTTACCTGATGATATTTTCCCTCATGAAGTACAAGCTCGCACTCGTGATCGTTTTTGCCTTGTATAAGCTCGGCCGGGAGACACTTTTCGCCTCCGTCGATGACGATACCCTGTGAAAAGCGCTCTGCGGTGTCGGGAGAGACCGGTTTTTCGCACTTTACGAAATATGTCTTTGGTACATGGCTGCGGGGTGAAAGCATCCTGTGAGCCAGTGCTCCGTCGTCGGTTATGAGCACGAAGCCCTCGGTGTCCTTATCCAGTCTTCCTGCTGGGAAGAGGCCTTTTCTGCGCAGCTGCGAGGGTATGAGCTCCAGCACTGTTTCGGAGAGGCCGTCCCGGGTAGCGCAGACCACGCCCTGGGGCTTGTTGAGCATAATATACACATATCTGCGGTATCTGAGCGTTTCTCCGCAGACGCTGACGGTGTCGCTGTTCTCATCGATCCGGGTATCCGGCTTTCTGACGGCGGTACCGTTCACAGTGACCTGCCCTTTACGGCAGAGGTCCCTGACGTCATTTCTTGAAAGCTCCGCCTTCTGTGAGGAGATAAATCTATCCAGACGCATGGCTCATATACCGCTCCTTTATATCAAAAATTTAATCTGTTCCGGGGCCCGGTCCATTCCGTATGGCACAGAGATATTATACCTTTTTTGCGGTGTATTGTCAACAGGTGGGGGACACGGCACTGCTTCCGGTTGCATTTTCCTACATTGCTACCAAAGATAACATTGATGTAATTGATGATATGTTGACATAACATTTTATCCGTTATATACTGATGATAGGCAATGACCTTGTCAATGTAAATGCTTAAAAAGGAGGACATCCATATGAGCAGTATAGATTTTTCAAGACTTAAAAGCTTCCGTACCCAGAACGGTATGACACAGGAGGAGCTGGCGGAAAAGATAGGCGTCTCCCGTCAGGCTGTGGCCAAATGGGAGAGGGGCGAGTCGATCCCCGACATCGACAGCTGTATGAAGCTGGCAGAGATCTACGGCACCACCGTTGATATGCTGGTAAGGAGCTTCGGCAAGCAGGAACATACCGGCGACGGCAAACACATCTTCGGGCTGTCGCGGGTAAATTCCAAGGGGCAGGTGACCTTGCCTGCCAACTGCCGCAAGGTCTTTGACATCAAGGCGGGAGACACTATCCTCGTTCTCGGCGACGAGAACAAGGGAGGTATAGCCCTGGTGAAGCTGGGCGGTTTCGCAGAGGATCTGGGCAATCTTATGCACAACGGAGAGGAGTGATCTTTATGTTTGCTGTGGAGACAAAAGCTCTTACAAAGACATACAAAGACAATACGGCTGTGGACAGTCTCAGTCTCGCTGTGGAGCAGGGGGAGCTTTTCTCGCTGCTGGGAGTCAACGGCGCCGGAAAGACCACTACAGTAAGGATGCTGTGCTGTCTGTCGAAGCCTTCCTCGGGTGAGGCTTACGTTATGGGGAAAAACTGCGAAAGCGAGAGCGCTGAGGTCAAGTCGATCATAGGCATATCGCCCCAGGATACAGCAGTGGCGCCCCGTCTCACGGTGAGGGAGAACCTGATGTTCATGAGCCGCATCTACGGCTTTGACAAGGCCGGATGCAAGGCACGCACCGATGAACTGATAGAGATGTTCGGTATGCAGAAGGTAGCAGACAGCCGGGCGAAAACTCTTTCCGGCGGCTGGCAGAGGAAACTCTCCATTGCAATGGCTCTCATCGGCGAGCCCAAGGTGCTTTTCCTTGACGAGCCCACCCTCGGGCTGGACGTACTTGCACGGCGGGAGCTCTGGCGGGCAATAGAAGCGCTCAAGGGCAGGATAACCGTTATCCTCACCACCCACTATATGGAAGAAGCGGAAAAGCTCTCCGACCGGATAGCCATAATGATCGAAGGCAGGATAGCGGCCATAGGCACCCTTGCCGAAATAGAAGAACAGGCCGGCGAGAAAGGGCTTGAAAATGCATTTGTGGCCATAGCGGAAAGGGGGCTCGCAAAATGAAAAGAGCATTCGCATTCGCCTCGCGCAACATAACTGAGCTGCTGAGGGATCCGCTGGGGTATATATTCTGTTTCGGGTTCCCGCTTATTATGCTCATAATAATGACGATCGTAGATCAGAGCATCCCCAAGGGATCGGTGACGGTGTTCCACATTGAAAACCTTGCTCCCGGGGTAGCGGTATTCGGGCTGATGTTCGTGATGCTGTTCACCTCGCTGAATGTTTCGACTGACCGTTCGGGGACCTTTCTTATGCGTCTTTATGCCACACCGATGACCGCCTTCGACCTGACGGCGGGGTACATCATCCCTATGCTGATAATAGCTCTGATACAGTGTGCTGTAACATTTACGGCGGCCTTCATCATCTCGGTCATCGTCGGCGGCACGCTGAACATCGGAGGGATCCTGCTCTGCATACTCACGCTGCTGCCCTCGGCGCTGCTGTTCATAGGCTTCGGACTGATCTTCGGGGTGCTGTTCAATGAAAAGACGGCCCCCGGCACCTGTTCGATAATCATATCGCTGGGCTCATTCCTGGGAGGGATATGGTACGATGCGGAATCGACGGGAGGCGTGATGCTCAGCATCTGCAAGTGTCTGCCCTTCTACTACTGCACACGCTCGGCGAGGTCGTCTCTGTCTCTTGACTTCACAGCGGAGGGATTTGTCATCCCGCTGCTTATAGTCCTGGGCTGCGGTGCAGCGGTGACTGCTTTGGGAAGCTTTGCTTTCTCCAGGAAGATGCGGGCTGACCTGGGCTGAGAACTTAGACAGAGGCAAATAAAAAAGGGCTCCGAAGAACCCTGAATAATATTATGAGAACAGAGGCAGTATCCTTCTGCCGGGCGGCGTCAGCCCCCGGATCCGGAGCGTACTGCCTTTACTGTGCGCTGATTTGCATTGAAGCATCCTTCAGCTGACAGTACTGCCAGCCGTTTTCGGTGTAGGTGTTGAATATCCCCTCAACGGTTATATCCGAGTCGATCCCGGGATAATCCTCGGGGTATTTGTGCTCACCGGTAAGAACGAACTCCAGCCCCTGCTGACAACAGGCCGCTGCGTCCTTCATAAACACCGCGAAGTAATCCCCGCCCGTGGAGTCGTCGTGGGTGTAGGCGAAGGTGCCCCGGGCCTTTACACGCTTGCCGATGTATTTGTCCGGCTCGCTGACCATATCAAAGACCTGGGCGTAAACAAGGTTCGCATCCAGCTTGGTGAGATCTATGTCTATGTCGCCGTTTTTCACCGTCTCAGCATCGGGGACGGGGAGCAGCTGCTGCGCAAGGCTGCTCGTATCCGAATAATACTGCGAAATGGCGCTGTTGGCGTCGTCTATGACCTGCTGATCGATCTCGTTGAGGGAGACCTCTCCGCCCGGCTGCGTGTCTGCTGCAGAGGAAGGCTCCGCCGGCTCTGATCCCGGCGCGGAGCTTATTTCCTCCGCGGCGTTTTTTGAGATCAGAGCATCTATCTTCGAGGTATCGCCGCAGGCAGTGAGCATCGCCGCTGCTGCCGCGAGGATCATCAAACGTTTCATATCATCAGCCCCTCCTAAGGCATTTGGAAAGGATCACAAACACAAAGAACACTATCATATCTGCGGAAACGATAGTCGCACCAACCGGTGTCGAGAACAACAGCGAAGCTATAAGACCGGTCCCGGCGCAGAATACGGATATTACCGCAGAGCATATAGTCACCGAGCGGAAGCTCTTGAAAAGTCTCATCGCCGACAGCGCCGGGAAGATTATCAGCGCCGAGATCAGCAGCGAGCCCACAAGGTTCATCGCCAGCACCACGATCATCGAGGTCACCACAGCGATCAGCAGGTTGTAGGCATTGGCGCGTACACCTGTGGCCTTGGCAAAACTCTCGTCAAAGGTGACAGCAAATATCTGCTTGTAGAATATGAGGAATATGGCGATGACCACAACTGCCAGTCCCACCGAGAGCCACACCTCGGACAGCGACAGCGTCAGTATGGAGGTGGAGCCGAAAAGTGTGCTGCACACGTCTCCTGCAACATTGGCCGAAGCCGAGAAGATGTTGATGAGCATATAGCCCACCGCCAGTGCTCCCACCGAGATCATAGCCAGCGCCGCATCGCCCTTTATCTTTGTGTTCTGTCCCGTTCGCAGCAGCAGTATCGCCGCGATAATAGTTATGGGCATAACTATGACCATACTGTTGGTCTTTTCTATCATATCGGTTATCCACCGCGCCACGGCGTTGTCACCTGAGGCGGCCTGCTTTATGGTCACATCCACCACCGTCGCCACCGACATAGCCCCGAAGGCCACATGAGAAAGACCGTCTCCGATGAAGGAGAAGCGCTTGAGCACCAGCGTCACTCCCAGCAGCGATGAACACAGCGCCACCAGCAGTCCCACGATAAGCGCATATCTCACCAGCGGAAAGCTGAAATAATAAGCGAGCTTATCAAACATTGCGCTCACCCCGCTTTACATAATGCCGTATCGCAGCGCCTGTCCCCGCCGCAATAAGTCCGGCGCCGGCGGCGATGGCCGCTTTTTTCTTTGCAGAAAGCCCGCTCTCCGGCTGCTCTTTTTCGGGAGCCTCCTCCTCGATCTCCGGGAGTCCGGCACCGCCTGTATCGGTGATAATAAAGCTCTGTCCAAGCCTGCTTGAAAGATACTCGTCCCTTGTTCCGTAGAACAGCTGGCTGTGGCTGCCTATATGCAGTATATGGGAAGCATACCTCACAGCAGAGACGTCGTGAGATACCATTATGATCGTGATTCCGCTCCGGTTTAGGCTGTACACAAGCTCGTAAAGATCGGCCTGAGCCCTGGGATCGAGACCGGTCACCGGCTCGTCAAGCAGAAGTATCTTCCCTGTGGCGCAAAGCGCCCTCGCCAGCAGCACTCTTTGCTGCTGACCGCCCGAAAGATCTCTGTAGCAGCGGTCAGCCAGGTCTGCTATGCCGAGCCGATGCATATTCGCCTCGGCCAGAGCCTTTTCCTGTTTGTTGTAAAAAGGTCTCAGCCCCGAGCGTGCCAGACAGCCCGAGCGTACTATCTCTCTTACCGATGCGGGGAAATCCCTCTGGATGATCGTCTGCTGAGGAAGATATCCCACCCCGTTGAGGGCGGTCTCCTCGTCCCTGATTATCTCGCCGGACATTGCCGGCAGCAGCCCGAGCAGCGCCTTGACAAGAGTGCTCTTGCCGGAGCCGTTCTCGCCCAGTATGCAAAGATAGTCACCGGCAGAGATGGTGAAATCCAGCCCCTCGGCAACGGAGCTACCCTCATATCCGAGAGTAACATTCTTACATATAAGCTGCTCGCGCATAATTCTCACTTCCTTTTCAAAGGCCTTTGCACGGCGGTCATTCCACTGTGCTTTTCAGTGTATCGTAATTCTTCTGCATTATGCTGATGTAGGTATCTCCTGCATTTATCCTTTCCCGGTTGACCGACTGTATCGAGTCAAGTCTGACGATCTTTGCGTTTTTCGACTTAGTGCTGTTGACTATCGCCCCGGCGATCTTCTCGTCGCTGTTCTCGATGACATATATGGTCTTTGCTCCCAGCTCATCGGCCTTGTTTGCAAGAAAGGCTATGGTCTCGAAGCTTGCCTCGGTCTCAGCGGAGCAGCCCACGAAGGCGGCGTAGTAGTCAAAGCCGTAGTCCTCGGTGAAATACCTGAAAGGGAACCTGTCTCCGAAAATAAGAGTCTTGTTCTTTGCATTCTGTCCCAGCGCCCTGAAGTCCCCGTCCAGCTTGTCAAGCTTCTGCTTGTACTCCTCCAGGTTAGACTTGTAGGTATCGGCGTGATCCTTGTCGATAGTCGCAAGATCGTCCGCCAGCTTGCTGCATATGGTCTCGGCGTTCTTCAGCGACAGCCAAACGTGCTCATCGTACTCGGGCGCATCGCTGTGCTCCTCATGTTCGTCGTGTTCGTCATGTTCATGTTCTTCCTCATCGGCCTGCATACCCTCCTTGACCTCCTCGGTCCTGGCGGCGGAGCCTATGGCATCCAGCATCACGAGAGTTTTCATATCCTTGTTTTCGGCATTGTCTGCCGCATCCTTTGCCCACTTGTCAGACTCGCCGCCCACATATACGAACAGGTCGCACGCGGATATTTTCAGTATATCATCAGCGGTAGGCTGAAAGGAGTGCATATCCACGCCTTTTTCGAGAAGGTAGGTCACCTCCACCTTATCCTCTGCGCCGCGGGTGAGCTCTCTCGCCCAGTCGTATGCGGGGAAGGCAGTGCATACCACCTGTATTTTATCGGGATCGCCCGTGACCGAAGCGGCGCTGTCGCCGCTTCCGCAGGAAGCTGCTCCCAGTGCAACTGCTCCGCAGAGAAGTGCTGTTATGATTCTGCCTGTTTTTTTCATTTTTATTCCTCCTGATAGATAGCTGTGTTTACTCATTTCAATAAACGGCAGCATCAATCAAGAAGCATCACCTTTAAGGAGATAAGAGTATCACATTTCAACCGCTTTTCCTTATACCGCACCGTGACGGCTGCGGCTGCGGTGAACAGCACTGCAAATATCATCACGGCTGCTGTCCTGCCGGAGCTCAGCAGCTCCCCGCTGACTGTCAGCTGAGCGCAGACGGTACACTCCTCGCCGCAGCATTCGTGGTCGGTGCAGAGTGCTTCAAAAGCCGCCGCGCCGAAGACTGTCAGAGCAAATATGACCGCCAGCAGAAGGGCGGCTTTTTTTATCCTTTTATCCAAGCTCATATACCGTGCCTTTCCGCCTTACTTACTGCACTTCCCGCAGACGCCGGTCAGCACCATACCGGTATCGAGGGTGAAGCCCTCGTCCTCCAGCAGGCTCTCGGCCAGCTTTTCGGAGCTTTCGTGGTTCATATGCAGAAGTTCCCCGCAGACGCGGCACTTCATATGCAGATGCTCGGCGCACTCGTCGCTGTCGGTGAGCTGATATACGAACTCTCTGCCTATGCCGTTCACGGTCCTTTTGACCTTGCCCTCGGCGACCAGCTCCTTGATTATCCTGTAGGCGGTGCTTTCAGAGGGTGCTTTTGCGATCTCCGGATCTGCTTTCATCCGGGCGACGATCTCAGAAACGGTCATAGCCCTGTCGCGGTTAGCCTCGAGAAAGCTTATCATCCGCCCGTGAGCAGCGGTCTTATACTTAGCCAACACGGCACCTCCATTCCGAATTTGAAAGTAACTGTCAATTTTGAATTATAGCACAGTGCCGCTGAGATGTCAAGGGGTGACCGTCGGATTTACATTTTGTTCACATTGCAAAACAGAATCTGCAATACTTACGGACAGAAAAAGGCTGCTGCGTACCCGGAAAGATACATTTTGCAGCAGCCCTGTTATTCTATCTCTGTGATTTATACCATCATAGAATCATCTACGTCGTCTTCAAGCTCTTCTCCGTTGAGAAGCGCCCTGAGTGCGTTGATCTCTTCCTCCGAAAGCGTTACGCCCTTGCCCATACGTGTATGGTCCGGTGACCACTCCCTGATATCATACTTCGGCTCGTGCTCGCTCCAGCTTACCATATTAAGCTCCTTTGTCCAGCCTCTCGCATTCTCGGAAAGCACCCCAAGATGCTGTGTGATCTCAAATTTAAGCTCTGCCATGATTTGTCCCTCCAGATTTGGATTTATTTTATTCCCCGTTTCATCGGGGCCTGTTTACATTTCCTGCACGCCGGCTCTTTTGCCTGCTGCCGAACATCAGTCTTCTCAGTATCCTTGCCAGCTGCCTGTAGAATACGGCAACAGCAACGATCAGTTCTCCGCAGACGACCAGTGTGGCCTTCCAGATACCGAAGTAGGAACCGATGCATATATCTATCATCAGCATCAGCAGTATCACATCGCGCCTGCGGCGGTATCTGAGTATTATCATCAGCATCACAAAGGAGGTCAGGAATCCCGCTGCGCCTGCCGTTGCCTCGAACATCGCCGTTACGAACAGTCCCGCCGCGGAGGCATAGACCACCTTCCTGTTATTGAGCATAAGCGATACTGCCAGTGTGAATGCGAAAGTGAAATAGAACAGCCAGCCGTCCGTCAGCGTCGAGATCCATACCGTAAGGCCGATCACAGCAGCTATGGCGCACAGCTTGATTATTCCCAGCTGCTCGGCTGTTCTGACTATCCTTGCGGGAAGCATCTTCCGCAGCATTTTCCAGATAGGGTTATAGTTCATCATCAGTATCACGAAGAACAGTCCCGGCAGCAGCACCGCCGAGAAGGCGTGTCCCTCGTTATAGCGGTCGATGTGTATGAGCACCATTGCAGCCAGCACCAGATTATTGGTGATGAGCTTGGATATTTTCAGATCAAAGGGGACGATCTTCCTCGAATCGATAGCTCTGATAACGAATACCACCGAATAGCTGACGAGGGTGGAGACCGCAGGGCCGTAAAGGCCTATCCTCGGGATAAGGATAACATTAAGGGTTATATTCAGCGCACCCGACACCATACTTGTAACAAGTGAGCGCATAGTCTTCTTGGATGTGAGGTATATCGAGCCCAGGAACGTCACGAAGCAGGAGAACACCGACGAATATATAAGTATCGGTGAATACTGGGCCGAGCTTTGGAAATCCGGGCCCAGCCACAGTCCTGTCAGCGGTTTGACTATCATCAGGCAGCCTGCGGCGATAATATACAGCAGGCACTGGTTCAGCTCGAACACATTGGAATAGAACTCGTTTCTGTCGTCGGAGTCGTCCTCCATAATGGCGGACATATTCCAGGCCTGACCGAACATAAAATAGACCGTCGCCACCAGATTAGGTATCTTATAGGAGGCGGAGAGTATTCCGTTAGGTCCCTGGCCGAGGTAGTGTGTGGTCATAAAGGAGTCGGAGCTGTTGGTTATGAGCCACAGTATCTGCGCGGGTATAAGGGGTATCGAATATCTCAGCATCACCCGGAGCATCTCGCGGTCGGGCCGGTGGAAGTCGAAGTATTTCCACAGTCTTGCCGATAAGGTCAGGAACACTACCGAAAGGCCGTCGGAGACGATTATCGACAGCAGATATCCTGTATTGCCCATCTTGAAGCCCATCATGAACACGATGGTCCCCACGAGAGTCAGGAATGTAGTAAGTATGCCGTTCACTGCGAAGAGCTTGACCTTCTCAAGCGCACGGACGAATGTGGAATATACGAGCTTCAGTCCCGACATCACCACATATACATACAGTAGCAGTGAGTAGCCGTTCAGGTATTTATCTGCGATACCGGTTATGGTGACTATCGGCAGTATCAGTCCCAGGACCGCAAAGCCTGACATACAGATGATATTGCCGAGGGTGAACACCTTTTTCTTATCGTATGCCTTATCGAGACCGAAGCGTATGACCGCCTCGCTGATAGTCATAGTCACGATAGGCTGCAGCCAGTTGGCTATCTGGGTTATGACGTCATTTATTCCCAGCTCTTCCTGCGAGAGGTAAGTGGTATAGACCTTTACCAGCAGCAGCACCAGTATCTTCGAGCTGAAAGAGCCTATGGCAAATATAACTGTATTTGAAAACAGCTTTTTATAACTGCTCTTTTTAGCAACTGCTTCCGGCATAAAAACTAACCTCTGTCCTGTGTTTCGGGGAAGACTCATATCCCCGCCTGAAATTATATCGTTACAACTGCGGCGCCCTGGGCACTGCTGTTTTATTCTTCCTCTGTGTCGGCAGCGAAGATCGGAAAGCCTTCCTCGTAAGCCCTTACATACTCGGGATGCTCTCTTGCCTCTTTAAAAACTGCGGGAGCTATCTCGCCGCACTTTTTTCTTATCTGCTCCACAGGCTTTTCTGCCACGGCAGGGCAGAGGGGCGAAAGAGTTATCACCCTGCGCCCGAGGAAGTTCATTACCCTGAAGGGCCATATCCGGCAGTCAAAAGGCTTGCCGTCACCCATTATACAGCCCCTGCTGCGGTCAAGCAGGGGGCAGTAATACAGATCTTCCTGCTCCTCCCTCTCCATACGGAGCAGCAGCGTGTCCCCGCGGCTGACGAACCGCTGGCCGGGCTTCGCCCTCAGCACCTTCTCCTTCATACCGGGGGTTATTACAGGAGTATCCCACAGGCCGTAGCTGTCAAAGGAACAGCAGAGCCGGCAGTGTGCGCACTCCTCTTTTGAAAGCAGACCTTCAAGCATCATTCTTCCTCGTCGTCGTCAAGGTCGTCTTCGTCCTCGTCCTCATCGTCTTCCTGCTCGTGGTTGTCTTCCTTGGCGTACTTCTCCGACTCGTCCAGCAGGTCGTCATCCTCATCGTCCTCGTCGAAGTCGTCGTTCTCTTCCTCCTCAAAGGCTTTCAGCAGTCTGGGATCGGGCTTTATAAGGAAGGTGAGTGTGAGCTTTCCGCCGAAACGGTCGCCGCGTCCCAGTATATTCACTGTGGCGGTGCCGATACCGGTATTGTTCTCATAGGTCACCTTATAGTCCGTATTTTCCTCCAGTACCTCGCCGCGGAAGGTGCAGGTGAGCTTCTGCTTTCTTGGTTTGCCGTTATATATGCAGTCGGTAAGCCCCTCCACATCGAACATAGAGGAGTTATACCTTATAAGGAACTGCTCGCTGTACTCGCCGCAGAAATTCCCGGTGCCCTTTACGGTGACCGTAGCAAGTCCCGGCTCCACATTATCCTTGTACCATACGGTATAATCGCTGCCTTCGGCAAGCTTTTTGTCTGCAAAGATAAGTTCAAGAGTTCTGAGCGTCAGCGGCTCGCCGGTATAGAGCTTCTTGGTGATGCCGGTGATCTCGCAGGAGTTTATATCCGCGGGCTTTATCCCGAAACTGAGTATTTTCTTGCCGCCGAAGCGCTGACGTCCCAGGATATTCACCGAGGCGATGCCGGTATTCTTGTTGTTCTCGTAAGTCAGCTTATAATCGGTGCCTTCCTCCAGAAGCTCGCCGCGGAAGAAGC
>JAFXRI010000044.1 GCA_017526445.1 Ruminococcus sp.
CGTCCAGATTTTCGTCAGATTGCCTAAATTCGACGCAGGTTTGCTGGCGCAAGTCAAGGAGAATTTGGGTAATATGACGGAAAGCTGGCAAGCAGATGACGTGCAGAGGCGTTAGCCGTGGGTTGTGCGGTGTTGCCTATAAAAAAACGGTGCAGTACCCGCAAATGCGGGCATTGCACCGTTTATTCGTTTATCGGTATGTATTATCCGAGAATTACCTCTACCTCGTGTACAGTACCCTCGTCAAATACAGGCAGGATGTTGCCGTTGATCTTGACACCGTCAACAGTCACGCTCTTAACGCCCTTGCTGATGTGATCGGGGTTCTTGAAGGTGATGTTGTAGGTGTTGCCGCGGAACTTTCTTGTCAGCTTGTAGCCGTCCCAGGCCTCGGGGATGGAAGGATCTACCTTCAGGCCCTCATAGTCGGGGATGATACCCAGAATGTACTGGGAGATAGCCACAAAGTTCCAGGAAGCAGTACCGGTCAGCCAGCTGTTCTTAGCCTCACCGTGTCTGCGGGCGTCCTTTCCGGCGATCATCTGAGCATATACATAAGGCTCGGTCCTGTGCAGATCAGAAATATCTTCCAGATATGCGGGAGCGATCTTTCTGTAGTACTCGAATGCCTGGTCACCTCTGCCGACAAATGCCTCAGCGCAGATGATCCATGCGTTGTTGTGGCAGAAGATACCTGCATTTTCCTTGTATCCGCCGGGATATGTGGAGATCTCACCGTACTCCTTGTAGTATCTGGTGAAAGCAGGATTATTGAGTACAAGACCGTACTTGGTATCAAGATACTTCTTTACAGAGTTGAGCGTAACGATGTCCTTGCCGCTCTCCTTGCCGAGGCCGCCCATTACAGCAAAGCCCTGGGGCTCGATAAAGATCTTGCCCTCCTCGCACTCCTTGGAGCCGACCTTCTTTCCGAAGTCATCATATGCACGGATGAACCACTCGCCGTCCCAGCCGTAGTCAAGGGTAGCCTTGTTCATCTTGTCTATCTCAGCCTGAGCCTTTGCAGCCTCATCGTCAAGGCCCTTGTACTTGCAGAGAGCAACATACTCAGGTCCGATAAAGCTCATCATAGCGGCAACCATTACCGACTCAGCTACACGGCTGAATTTCTCCTTGCCGTACTTGGGGCTCGTATATGTCTGGAAGCTCTCGCCCGGGGTATCCGAATGGCAGGAAAGGTTCAGACAGTCGTTCCAGTCAGCTCTCATAGCCAGCGGCAGTCCGTGAGGTCCTACCATACCGGCAACGTGCCAGAAGCTCATCTTCAGATGATGCATCATGGACTGAGCCTTGCTCTCGTCATTGTCATAAGGCACCTGCTCGTCAAGGATGCTGTAGTCGCCGGTCTCCTTGATGTACTGAGCGGTGGAAAGGATCATCCACAGCGGATCGTCCGAGAAGTCGCCGCCGATAGCGTCGTTGCCCTTCTTGGTAAGGGGCTGATACTGGTGATAGCATCCGCCGTCCTCAAACTGTGTGGCAGCCAGATCAAGGATCCTCTCTCTTGCTCTGTCAGGGATCTGGTGAACGAAGCCCAGCAGATCCTGGTTGGAGTCACGGAAGCCCATTCCTCTGCCGATACCGCTCTCAAAGTAGGAAGCGGATCTGGACATATTGAATGTTACCATGCACTGATACTGGTTCCAGATATTTACCATCCTGTTGAGCTTGTCGTCATTGGTCTCAACATGATACTGCGAAAGCAGACCGTCCCAGTAAGCCTTCAGCTCTGCAAGAGCCTTGTCAGCCTTCTCAGCTGTGTTCATGCTCGCGATCATCTCGTAAGCCTTGCTCTTGTTCATCGAGCCGTCAGCGTTCCACTTGTTATCGCCGTTCTCAACATATCCCAGCAGGAATACGAGAGCCTTCTCCTCGCCGGCAGCCAGAGTGATCTCCAGGCAGTGAGAAGCCACAGGGCTCCAGCCGTCAGCGACAGAGTTCGCGCTCTTGCCCTCGAACACGGTGCCGGGATTTGCGAAGCCGTTGTAGATGCTGCCCATAAAGGTCTCTCTGTCGGTATCGAATCCGCAGATGTCAGCGTTTACAGTATAGAATGCGAAATGATCGCGTCTTTCCTTGTACTCGGTCTTGTGATAGATGGTCGAACCCTCGATCTCTACCTCACCGGTGTTGAAGTTCCTCTGGAAGTTCTCACCGTCGTCAGAAGCATTCCACAGGCACCACTCAAGGAACGAGAAGAGCTTGAAGGTCTTGGGCTTGTCAGATGTGTTTTTCAGCACCATCTTCTGTACTTCACCGTTGAAGTTCTGGGGAACAAAGAAGGTGACCTCAGCCGAAAGGCCGTCCTTTTCGCCCTTTATAACGGTGTAGCCGATACCGTGACGGCAGGAATAGCTGTCCAGCTCGGTCTTGACAGGGCTCCAGCCCGGATTCCATACCGTGCCGCCGTCATTGATATAGAAGTATCTTCCGCCCATATCAACGGGTACATTGTTGTAGCGGTAACGTGTGATCCTCCTGAGACGTGCGTCCTTGAAGAAGCTGTAGCCGCCTGCGGTGTTGGAAATGAGTGAGAAGAACTCCTGTGTGCCGAGATAGTTGATCCACGGATAGGGAGTCCTCGGGTTGGTGATGACATATTCCTTATTTACGTCATCAAAGAAACCGAATTTCATTAATAATCCACCTTTCGTATTTTATGTTTTATGTTAATTAATTTCTTAATTAATTTTCTTGTTTCTTGCCCTTGATCTTACAGTCCTCGTATATTATCGAGTACTCATAATACGTTATCTCCAGCGGAGTAGTATAATATGCCGTGTCGCTGTATTTGGTGTACTGCGAGTCATCCACCAGCCTCCAGGCCCTTGACAGATAGCTCTTAGTGGAAACCTCTCCCTTTCTGAGCTCGTCATATTTCGCCTTGGGTATGACGAGTATCACGCTGTCCTGAGTGCCCTTCTCGTCGAAGGCAAGCATACAGTCGCTGCCCCTCATACACAGCACATAGTCCTTCACCGTGACAGTCTGGGGAGAATCTAGATCCTTCTGGATGTTGTGTATCGACCTGAAGATCGACACGCCTGCAAAAATAATGATGATCCCCGCAGCAACGGTATATATCACCTGGAACATCGAGCCCTGCCTGCCCTTCCAGGTCTTGAAGCAGATAACGATGTATCCGAGAGCCGCTGCCAGCAGTATCGACATAGCAGCTACATTCGAGTGCATAAACTTCTCGATAGTCTCTCTCCCGCCCAGCAGATCAGCATCCTTCATAGAATTATGCTGTATAAAGAATGCAAGCAGCGCCAGCAGCGATGCCACACCGAAAAGTGCGCCCCACTTGCTTTTTTCCCTGCGCTGTTCACTGCCAAGTGCAAGGTCTGAGACAACATCCCCGCCCACATGACGGGCTATCTCACCTATAATACCCATTATGCCAGAGTGAAAAATCTCTGCCAGCACTCATAGCTCTCACCGGGAGCCAGCTCGCTGTAGCCGCTGACATCTCTGTCAAGGCCGAGATTCGGAGAGTTTATCATCGCCGTCATAGGCTCGGGACAGCAGTAGCCGTTGAAGCCTCTGTCATTCCACATATTCCAGAACCTGAACTCCCTGCTCACCTCATTGCATACCCTCTTGCCGGAAAGAGTATCAGTGACCGTTGCACCATAGAAGGGCTTTCCGTCCAGTTCTCCCATGACCGCAGTGTACATATCGTTGTTTATATCGTGCAGCACAAGCTTCATCGTGCCGTCCCTGTACTGCCTGTCGTAATCATCGAGCGGCAGCAGCTTCTCGGTGGGAAGGCATCTCTCGTCCAGCTCACACCTCTCGCCCACAGGCACCGTGAGCCTTAACCCCTCCTGACTTCCGCCCACAGAGATAGGAGCATTTATGCAGGTGTGGGTGCACAGCGAAACGGGCAGCTGCTTATCCGAAAGATTCTCCAGCCTTATCGTCTGCCTGAGCCCATCCTCCTCGGAAAGCTCAAAAGTATATGTAAGTCTGAACTTCAGCGGGAAGTGAGCGAACATTTCATCCTCCTCACCGAAAGTGTAAGAAGTCACGCATACAGCCTTATCTCCCCTGACTTCGGCACACTCCAGCCTGTGCTCTCTCTTATGTGCCCAGCCGTGGATGAAGTTGCCCAGCTCTGTCTCGTTTATCGGCAGATGATACTCCCCGTCCGAGGTCCTGAGCAGCCCCCCGTCAAAACGGTTGGGGAGATACAGCGTCGGCAGCCCCCAGATCTCTCTGGCACTGTTGTATCCTTCAAACGTGCAGTCCTCACTGTAACGGAAGACCTCGATATTATTCTTAGCATCGAAAAACCTGAACACACTGCTCCCCGTCAGCGGTGAGATAACAGCAATATACCTGCCGGCTGTCAGCTTGACACACTCTATCCCCTTACAGACAAAGGCAGCATCAACATGATCCTTCAATTTAAGCTCTCCTTTTTGTGCGAAATTTCCGACTTTGCATTTTACGCAAACGTTTAATATAATAATTATACCATATTTATTTGTAAATAGCAAGAGGTTTATCTAAATTTTTATTCTCAATGTAGAAAAAACTCCACAAAAGCATCCACCGCACCCTTATCCCCGCAGAGTGCATCCCGGAGAGCCCTTTGCTCTGCAAAAGTCACCCCTTGACAGAAAGCAAAAAAATAAGCAGGACAACGGTGCCCTGCAAAAGCAAAATGAAAAAAACTATGTGTAGAACAAAAGAAAGGAGACAACAAAACGGATGTTAATCAAACAAACAATAGTTGTTCTTAACATCATTATTATTATATATGCAAAACCTGGAAATGTCAATAAGATTTCTAAGATTTATCGCTTCAGCGAAACTTTTTCGTCGCATTGTACAAATTTTCTGTGCCATAATAAACAAAATGCCTGACGGCAAAGCAAAAGAAAGCCGACCGTCCTCTGCGGCGCTGTCGGAAGCAGGAGCCAAAAGAAGCGAAAGGCAAGGAGGCCGTATAAAAATGCTCCTGCTTCACATTTCTTTCTGTGGGATCCTGCCCCCGACAGCCGCCGCAGCGGGCTGACTGTCCGCTGCAAACCCGCGGCGAGGGGACTGTCAGCACAGGTCAGCTTTCTTCTGCTTTGCCGTTATCCTGTCACCCTGTTATCGGGCCTCGACCATTTCGTTCTCCTTGAAGAACAGCGATACGCACCATACCGCAGAGATCGCTACGAGTACATAGACAAGTCTGCTGAGTACAGCGGTCTGCCCGCCGAAGATAAACGATACCAGATCGAACTCAAACAGTCCCACCAGTCCCCAGTTCACACCTCCGACGATAAGCAGAAAAAGCGCTATCTTATCGAGCATAATGATCCTCTCCTTTCCATCAGCGCCGCTCGGCGCAGAGTTTTGCGTCATTGCTTTGATGTCTTATGTGCATATTATTTACCGCGTACCGGCTTTTATTCATCGTAAAATGATTTTTTCCGCTTTTCAGGTTCTTCCTTGGGAATGATTGACATATCTCTTTTTATATGATATAATCAAAATGACAAGTATATAATAATTTATATGGAGGATATCATGAACCTTACACATCTCAGATATATGGTCGAGGTCGAGCGCCACGGCTCAATAACCAAAGCCGCCTCCGCCCTCTATATGGGCCAGCCCAATCTCTCTAAAGCGATCAAGGAGCTTGAAAAGGAGTTCGGCGTACCGATTTTCAAACGCTCCGCCAAGGGAGTGATCCCCACAGAAAAGGGCAAGGAGTTCCTGCTCCACGCCAAAGCCATACTCTCCCAGGTGGAGAAAATGGAACAGCTTTCCGCCGAGGATGACGGCAGGAGCCTGGAGTTCTCGCTCCTCCTGCCGAGAGCCAGCTATATCTCCCACGCCTTCACCCTCTTTCTGAACGAGGTGGATGCCGTCGAGCGTATGAACATCAAGTTCAAGGAGACCAACTCTATGTCCGCTATCGACCTCGTCGCCGACTGCGAGTATAACCTCGGCATAATACGCTATCCGATCAACTACGAGGCTTTTTTTCTCTCGGCCATCGAGGAAAAAGGGCTCAAAGCCCGCGAAGTCTGGACCTATGACTATGTCCTGCTGATGAGTGCGAAAAGTCCCCTTGCCCGGGCAGTCGATATACGCAACAGCGTCCTCGATGACTATATCGAGATACTCCACGGCGATAATATCGTCCCCAATATCTCACAGACCTTTCTGAAAAAGGACGCCCAGCTGGGTATCAGCCGCCGGCATATCTTTGTCTATGAGCGCGGCAGCCAGTTCGATATATTAAGCACCGTCCCCAACTCCTATATGTGGGTGTCTCCCCTGCCCCGTGAGGTCCTGAGAAGATATAACCTCGTGCAGAAGCCCTGCTCCGACCTGGTAAAGCGCAACCGCGACCTGCTCATCTATCAGGGCAACTACCGGCTTTCCCACACCGAAAAGCTGTTCATAGATATGCTCGACGAGGTCAGAAAGAGTATCATCGTCTGATCTGTGGACAAAATGACTAATCACGTGTGAATTTGTTTGTGTGATAAGCTGATTGTATTTTCTTTACAAATATGATATAATTATAGCTGTAGATATGATTTGTGAAACAGCCGTCATAAGGAGGGGATCATATAATGAGATCGAGATTATCCGGATTTTTACTCGCAGCAGCCACATCGCTGCTGTGCCTGACAGCACTTCCCGCTGCCGCCCAGAGCACCGGATCCCTTACCGCAACAGATACCGCGGTGAATACAGCCGGTGCCGAGCTTTATGAAACGACCGGCGTCCGCAGCGCCTATGACTATTTCTCCGGCCTTGAAAAATCTCAGGGCTATACCGACCTTTACTCCGATCTGATGTCAGAATCCATTGACATCTGGAACAGCAGCGAGGACTTTGAGTATCGGGAATTCCCCGGCCACAGCAACTACAATTATGTCGCTGAATTCCATTTCGGAGACTACGGCCTCACCCAGGCCGAGGCTTTGGCCCTTTATTATAACTTCCGCGCCGACAACCCCATATTCTATTTCTATGATACCGCTGTCCTTTCTTCCAGCGAGGCTCTGTATATCCGCATCTGCAGCGATTCCGTAAAGGGCTCGGACAGAGCAGCTATCCAGTCAGGGATTCTCACCTTCCTGAACTCCTATAAGTCAGCAGCCTCCAAGTCCTCTGCTTTCGAGGCGGCTCTCGCAGTTCACAGCAAGATGTGCAATGATCTCCGCTACGCCTATGATTATTTTACGGAGAACGGAATAAATTACAGGAGCGTTTCTCAGGAGGACTGGGCCCATACCGTTGCCGGAATGGTGATGCACGGCGAGGGCGTGTGCGAATCCTATGCCAAGACCTTCCAGATGATAATGAACTATTACGGCTTCAACTGCCTTTTCGTGACCGGCGAGGGCATCAACAACAACTCTGCCGAGGACCACGCCTGGAACCTTCTCCGGCTTGACGACAACAAGTATTACTGCATCGACGTCACCTGGGACGATCAGGGCAGCTGGATCACCTACAACTATTTCGCCAAGGGCAAAACTTCGTTTTACAAGTCCCACTCCCCAGATCAGCCCATTGACCTCTCCGGCTCAGACGCCGTCCAGCGTGCCAGCCACTATCTGTACTCGCTGCCGTCAGTCTCCGGTGCCGACTACGCCGGGAAAGCCGACCTGTCCAAGGGCGGTACCCTGTCCCTCTCAAAAAGCAATTATGACTATGAGGCTATGTCAATATTCGTCGATGATGATATTACCGTAAAGTACGGCTCAGTCACCCTCGGCAGCTCCGACTATACCGTCAGCTACTCTAATAACGTCAAGGTCGGCAAGGCTGCCGTTACTGTCACCGGAAAAGGCATATTCTCCGGCTCCCTGTCAAAGAATTTCAATATCAGACTGAACCTTGCTGATACCGTCCTGGCAAAGATCACTCTGCCCAGCCGGATAGAATATACCGGCTCGCAGGTGAAGCCCGCTGTTACAGTCAAGACCTATTCCGGACAGGTGATCTCCTCAGGTCAGTACACCGTCACCTATGGCACCAATAAAGCCCTCGGCAGCGGCACCCTGACCGTAAAAGGTAACGGGACTTACGCCACCGGCTCCCGCAAGGTCAACTTTACCATCTATCCCTGCACCCTCACCGCCGACAATACCAAGATCACCATACCCTATGCCAGCTATACATACAGAGGCAAAGCTATCTGCCCCGCTGTCACCGTCAAGAATGCCGCAGGCACTAAGCTCGTCAAAGGCACAGATTATACGGTATCCTATTCAAACAATACCTTCGCAGGCACTGCAACGATCGCCGTGACCGGCAAGGGCAATTACAGCGGCACTGTTAAAAGGACCTTCACCGTAAAACCCCTGAGCCTGACATCCGGCTACGCTTCTGTATCGATACCCTATTCCAGCTATACCTATTCCGGCAAGGCGCAGACTCCGGAAGTAACGCTTAAGTTCGTAAGCGGCGACACTAAGCTGACTATCCCCGGCGCACAGTATTCTGTCAGCTATTCAAACAACATCAAGGTCGGCACAGCTGTTATCACGATCAAGGGTATAAGCACCAATGTCACCGGCACATACAAGAAGACCTTCGTGGTCAAACCCGCAAAGAATAAGATCACAAGCCTGACAGCAGTCGCAGGCGGAGGATTCAAAGTCGCCTGGACCAAAGCCACCGCAGGTTCCACAGGTTACCAGGTGCTCTACTGCAAGGACAAGGACTTTAAGAAGGACGTCCACAGCTATACCTCCACAAATCTCTCCGACCTCAGCGAAGCCTTCAAGAGCGTCCCCAAACCCGGCGAGACCTGGTACGTCAAGGTGCGCTCATTCGTAACAAAGGACGGTAAGACCACCTCTACCCGCTATGGCAATTACAGCAATGTTATGTATATAAAGACCAAAAAGTAATCCCGCACAGACAAAAAATCCCGAAGGGAGCAGCCTCCCTTCGGGATTTTATCATTATCAAAGCTGTGCAGAATAGTTCGGAGCTTCCTTCGTAATGTATATATCGTGAGGATGCGACTCCTTCAGGCCCGCACCTGTGATGCGGATGAACTTTGCCTTCTCGCCCAGTTCGGGGATAGTGTGGCATCCGCAGTAACCCATACCTGCACGGATACCGCCCACCAGCTGGAATATGGTGTCGGAAACAGGGCCCTTGAAGGCAACACGGCCCTCAACTCCCTCAGGGACCAGCTTCTTGGAGTTGGTCTGGAAATATCTGTCCTTTGAGCCCTTTGCCATAGCAGCCATAGAACCCATTCCGCGGTAAACCTTGAACTGTCTGCCCTGATAGATCTCCACGTCGCCGGGAGCTTCCTCGCAGCCTGCCAGCAGCGAGCCCAGCATTACAACGCTCGCGCCTGCCGCCAGAGCCTTTACGATGTCTCCGGAATACTTGATGCCGCCGTCAGCGATCACCGGGATGCCGTACTTCGCACAAGCACAGGCAGCGTCATATACAGCTGTGATCTGAGGAACACCGATACCCGCAACGACTCTCGTCGTGCAGATCGATCCGGGGCCGATGCCCACCTTGATAGCATCTGCACCTGCCTCGCAAAGTGCGACAGCAGCCTCAGCCGTAGCCACGTTTCCGGCGATCACCGGAATATCCGGGTAAGCCGCCTTGACCTTCTTGAGTGTCTCTATAACGTTCTTGGAATGTCCGTGTGCGGAATCGAGAGCGAGTATATCCACCTGAGCCTCGATCAGAGCGCCTGCCCTTTCAAGCACATCGGCAGTCATACCGATAGTAGCACCGCAGAGCAGTCTGCCCTTCTTGTCTCTTGCCGAGTTGGGATACTGCACCGACTTCTCAATGTCCTTGATAGTGATGAGTCCCTTGAGCACGCCCTCATTGTCAACGAGAGGGAGCTTCTCGATCTTATGCTTCATAAGGATCTTCTTAGCGCCTGCAAGGTCTGTGTCAACGGGAGCGGTAACAAGGTTGTCCCTTGTCATAACGTCGGCGATCCTGATGCTGAAATCTGTTATAAATCTGAGGTCACGGTTGGTAAGGATGCCTTCGAGCTTGCCCTTGTCATCAACGATAGGCACACCGGAGATCTTGTACTTGCCCATAAGCTTGTCGGCTTCTTCAACGGTCCTGTCTGCTGTAAGCGAGAAGGGATTGACGATAACGCCGTTCTCCGAACGCTTTACCTTATCGACTTCCTCAGCCTGCTGAGCGATAGGCATATTCTTGTGGATGATGCCTATGCCGCCCTCACGCGCAATGGCGATGGCCATTTTCGATTCGGTAACGGTATCCATAGCCGAGGTCATGATCGGGGTGTTGAGGACGATATCCTTCGTAAGGTGGGTGTGTATATCCACCATATCGGGCGTACAGTCGCTCTCTCCGGGGATCAGGAGCACATCATCGAAGGTAAGACCTTCCTTGATGAATTTGTTGTTGACATTTGTTTCCAGCATAAAAATTACCTCCCGTTTCTTATTTTTCAACTATTTATTTTTCTTAATATTCTACACTATTTTCACTCCAAAGTCAACAGTCAGGGCTAAAAAAAATCTGAATATTGTATGACACGGAAACGGGGCATACCGCCTGTGCGGTACGCCCCCGTAACTGCGTTATTTTTGTGAAAGAGAAACCGGGGCTGCTGCCCCGTGTCATCCCGCTTAAGGCAATACCGCACAACCCCTGTGCGTCAGATGCCCAGTCAGATTTTTCGTCAGAGTGCATAAATTTGACGCAGGCGGGCGAGCGAAGACCAATTCGCTTTTCGCCCGGCAAGGAAAATTTGTGTGCTATGGCGGAAAATATGCAAGCAGATGACGTGCAGAGGCGCAAGCCGTGGGTTGTGCGGTGTTGCCTTAAAGCTCAACTCCTATAACATCGTCAAGGGTTATCGTCATCAGCTGTTCATTGGTGGGAGCCTCCAGCGGAGCAAGGCGGTCAGCCTGCCTGGTTATCACCCTCTCGAAGTAATTCCTTGCATCCCTCGCATTGGCAAAGCCCTCCGGCTTGTTCTCGCACCTGTTCTCGAAAAAGGCATGGGCGCATTCAAGTGCCTCGTCCTCGACTGCGAGCTTGTAGCTCTCGCATCTTAGTCTGAATATCTCAGTCAGTTCATCCGGAGTATAGTCGGGAAAGTCGATAAACTTATTGAACCTGGATCTCAGCCCGGGGTTAGAAGCAAGAAACTCCTCCATAAGCCCGGTGTATCCTGCGCAGATCACCACAAGATCGTCCCTGTTGTCCTCCATGAATTTTAGCAGCGTTTCCACTGCCTCCATACCGAAATCGTTCTGCCCCTGCTTCGCGGTAAGGGTGTACGCCTCGTCTATGAACAGTACGCCGCCGACAGCGCTTTCACAAAGCTCCCTTGTCTTTATGGCCGTCTGACCGACATATCCGCTGACGAGCTTTGAGCGGTCAGCCTCCACCAGCTTGCCCTTGGAGATAGCTCCGAGACAGTGGTATATCCTGCCGATAAGCCGGGCGACCGTGGTCTTTCCGGTGCCGGGGCTCCCGGTAAACACCAGATGCAGCGAGATATTAGGCTGCTCAAAGCCGCGCTCCTCGCGCATTTTCCTGACTCTTATAAGATTTGAAAGGCTGTACACCTCGCTCTTGACATTTTCCAGCCCCACCAGGGAATTCAGCTCGTCCATAAGCTCATCAAGTGTCTTTTCAGGCTCCGGCGAGCTGTTCACGGCAGCATCGGCCTTCTGAGAGGACTTGTTCTCCGCCGGCTTTTCCACACCGCCTCTTGCGGTGATATAGCTGCCGGTGAAATTCTTCATCCGGTAGATAAGCTTGCCAAGCACAGCTGTTTCTTCCGTGGTGCTGCTGCCGTCACAGGCGATGAAATCAAGACCCATATCGTTCACAGCCGCTATCATACGCCCTGATCCGTCAGCAAGAGCACCGTCGCACTCAGCCTCAGCGAACGGAGCACAAAGCATGACTACCGTGTCGATAACATCGTCAACTTTGAGCCTGTCAGCACGCACCAGCTTTATAAGCTCCTCACGGGAATAGCTCCTGCCGAGAAATTCGCCGATAAATACCGACTCCTCCGCGCTGAGCTTCTTGCCCCGTGTCCCGAGAAACACAAACAGCCTGAGCATCGCCAGCTTCGTAAACGGCTCTATCTTGTGCCTGCCGCTGCTGACCTTATACCCCAGCGTATCGAGCTTTTCACAGCTTTCAATAAGCTCCCTGCAGGTCTGCTTTGTTCTGTCATTCATGCTTTTCCCTCCGTCCGTTTTATCATATGTCCCCTGAGGCCGATATCTTCGGTAAGGATCCTCTCCGCGCAGTCAAGCAGCGCCGAGGCCTTTTCAGCATCGTCCTGCGCTTCACTCAGCTCTTTGCCGGGAGCCCACCAGAAGGGCGTTATGCAGCGGTATATAAGTATCGCTGCTTCTTTTTCTTCCTCGGAAAAATCATAATATTCACTGAACGTATCCAGCACCCGGAAAATGCGCTCCGGCTCTGCCCCGTTATTCTCCCCCAGCACATATTTCAGCACGACCTCCCGCCCGCAGAGGTTCATATCACACACTCCGGCAAATCTGCCCTTTTCGTCCAGCAGGATATTGCTGTCGTTCAGATCGCCCTGAAACACCGAGCGCGGCAGCAGATGATATATCTTTTCGAGCTTTCTGCGGTTATCGAGCCACATCTCCCAGAGCCGTGCAGTCTTCTCCGCAAACTGTGCCGGCAGACGGTCGGCAGCTTTCTTCCATTCAAGAGCGCTCTCCATTACCTCATCCGTCTTATCCGAAGGGCAGAAGGTCTCGAACATACAGTACGCTGACGGGAAATCGCAGTAGTCAAAGTGCTGTGACGCGATCCTTGCCGTCATTATCCACGCATCACGCATATAATCCCAGTCGCTGACAGACTGCTTTTCCTCTCCGGAAAACCTGTCCTCCGCCGGGCTGTACTTTGAGTATTCCTCGGCATATATGATACAGCTTCGTCCGCGGCAGTCAGCTTTCGGAAAGCTCCCGTCCAGATCTGTGTATATCTCCGGCAGATAATATCCCAGCCGGCGGTATTCTCTTACAGTTCTCTGCCAGACGGCTATCCTGCCGCTGTCAGTAAAGTCATTGTCCGCCAGCTTGACCACCAGCTTTTCACCCGATGAAAGATATACTATCACCACCAGCCGGAAATCATTTTCATCTTTTCCGGTCTCGATAAGCCGGCAGCCCTCAACAGCATCTCTGGTGAACCGTCTGATGATATCATTCAGCTCCTGGTCTGGTTTTATCATATTATCCATTTCCTTCGTATCCGTTCACTTGAAATACATAAACAGCTCGCACTTTATCATCCCGTTGTAGAGCTTACGCTTCTTGTCAGCCTTGCGGCCGAAGAATTTCTCGAAATCCTCGTGGGGCGAGATTATAAAGCAGGGCTCCTCCTTTGACGGCGCCAGCTTCTCCCCCATTATGCGGTAAAGCTCCTCCGCCTCCCTGAGCTCCAGCATCCTCTCACCGTAGGGCGGGTTGACTACGACCGTCGCCCCCGGTATCTTCTGATACTGCGATATATCCCTTTTCTCCGCAGTTATGCGGGCTATCACTCCCGCCTTCTTTGCATTGTCCACAGTCAGCGCCACAGCCTCACTGTCCGTATCGAAGCCGAAGCCCTTGAAGGCGCAGTCTCTCCTTACCTCAGCAAGAGCCTTTTCCCTCTCAGCCTTCCAGGGAGCCGCACCGACCTGCTCCCACTGCTCCGCCGAGAAATGTCTCCTCAGTCCCGGAGCAATATTCGCCGCCTTGTAGGCCGCCTCGATCAGCAGCGTCCCCGATCCGCACATAGGATCAGTCACCACCGTGTCCGCGCGCACTCTTGCCAGATCGATGATCCCCGCCGCCAGCGTCTCCTTTATGGGAGCGTCGTTGGAAATTCTCCTGTACCCCCGCTTGTGGAGCCCCGCCCCCGTGGTGTCAAGGTACAGCGAGCATATATCCTTCCTTATCACGAACTGCAGCTGATGCACAGCCCCCGTCTCCTCGAACCAACTCACACCGTACTTCCCCGCGAGCCTGTCCACAGCAGCCTTCTTGATTATCCTCTGACAGTCAGGGACGCTGTGCAGCTTCGAGTCAAGGCAGTGCCCCTTTACAGGAAAAGCGTCCTTCCTTCCGATGAACCTCTCCAGCGGAGCATTCTTCACTCCCTGGAACAGCTGTTCAAAGCTCTCTGCCCGGAAGTTCCCCAGCTCGATGAGTACCCTCTCCGCCGTGGCAAGACGGTAATTCGCCCTTGCTATCATCGCCTCGTCCCCGGTGAAGCTGATCTTTCCGTCGCTGACAGTCATATCCTCAGCACCGATCCTCGCAAGCTCAAATTTCAGCACGCTCTCCAGCCCGAAATGGCAGGGACAGCAAAATCTTATGTCAGTCATAATATCACTCTCACAAAAAAGAGCCGCCGCGCAGCGGCAGCTCTTTGTAATCATTCTTCCGGCCTTAGTGTACGCCGTTGCAGGTCGCAGGCATATTGGTCTGCTGATAGTAACCGATATCGGTGCTTGAGCAGTTGGGACCTGCCAGCAGTCCCGACTTGGTGCAGTACCTTGCCTCAACAACTGTGGTAGGCATCTCAAAGTCGTGGTTCGGCTCAGTCTCGGCAACATCACCGAAAATGTTCTTCCAGATCTGGCCGATGTTCTGATACTTGTCGGTAGGTATCTTCTCCAGATACTCGTATCCGATCCATATACCGCTGACATAGTCAGGTGTCACGCCCACGAACGAAAGGTCGTTCCAGTCGGACGAAGTACCCGTCTTGCCTGCAAGAACTGTATTTTTCAGCTTCGCAAAGCGTCCGGTACCGTTGGATTCGGTGATAACCTTCTGCATCATCTTGTTCATAACATATGCCGTGGATTCGCTTATAGCCTGCTTGTAGCCGTCGCTCTTCTCAAAGATGATCTCGCCGGCAGAGTCCACGATCTTGTTCACATAGGTCACTTCATATTTCTTTCCGCCGTTGCCGAAGATCATATATGCTCCCACAAGGTCCTGCAGGTGCAGACCGTTGGTCAGACCGCCGACAGTAACAGGCGAATAGTTTATATCATTCTCGGAAAGGGTGGATACATCCAGCTTTTCCTTTAAGAAGTTGTATGCGTATGCAGGAGTCATCTTCTGTATCAGCTGTGCAGGGCAGGTGTTCAGCGACCTCGCCAGCATCTGCCAGGTGAACAGATTAGCGCTTGACCAGTTTCCGTCGTCGCCGGTCTCGGAGTAGTTGACAGGCCACTTGATAGTCTTTCCGGTCTCGTCCTTTATCTCGATAGGATCATCCTTGAAGAATGACGAATAGGTCATCAGATCCTGATCGAGGGCAGGCGCATAGGAAGCGATAGGCTTGATACACGAACCGGGCGATCTCATGGAATCCACAGGTATGTCCAGCTGGTCCCAGTCGGTCTTTTCCTTGCGCGATCCGACTACAGCCTTTACGTTGCCCTCGTAGTCGATGCATATGAAGCCCGACCACAGATCGTCGTCTGAAAAAGCATAGGTCTGGAAGTTCGCAGGCTTCTGCATCTCCCTCTCTACCTTTTCCTGCATATTGACATCCACGCTCAGATAAACGTCATATCCTCCGTCATAGAGCTGCTGCCTTGCTTCCTCGGTAGTAATGCCTATCTTGTCGGAGATACGCCTTGCAGCCTCGTCAATAGCCTCGTCCATATACCAGGATGTCATTCCCTGATTGTTTATCTCTTCCTCATCCACGTCCGTACGGCTCTGGAAATCCGGATCACCGGTGATCTTCAGCTCTTCCTTCATAGCGTACTGATACTCTGCGTCAGTGATCGCACCCATGTCGAGCATCTGTCCCAGTACCCATTCCTTACGGTACTTGTTGTCCTCAGCATGATTGAGCGGGTTGAGTGTGACAGGAGACTTGGTAGTCGCCGCAAGCGCAGCCGCCTCAGCTATATCCAGCTCGGTAATATCCTTGCCGAAATAGTAGTTCGCCGCCGCCTGTACGCCCACGATATCCTGCCAGCCGTCCGTCAGGCCGATTATATTGAGGTAGCACTGGAGTATATCTTCCTTGGTGTATATCTTCTCAGTGTTGATAGCCCGGAATATCTCCTTGATCTTACGTTCAACACCCTCAAGACCGCTTCTCGAATCTTCTCCGGTGACGTTCTTGATCGTCTGCATCGTGATAGTCGAACCGCCCTGCTGCCTTCCGAGCAGTGTGTTCGCTATCGCCGAGAAGGTTCTCAGGAAGTCAACACCGTCGTGCTGCATAAAGCGCGTGTCCTCAGCCGCCATAAATGCGTCCTGAACGTGTACCGGTATCTCGGAAAGATCCACCCACTGGGCACGCCTGTTGGGATTTTTCAGTGCGTAGTACAGCAGATACTGCTCGCTGTCCGGATCCTCCGGATCAAAATCCGGGTTTTCATACAAAAATTTTGAAATGTTGCTGGATATAACTCCCTTGTCAAGAGTTATCGTCTCATCAACATCAGCGAAATTGAGAACATAGATAGTCACGACCGTCACGAATATCGATCCGGTGATGACGATTATAAGGAAAAGCGACAGCAGCAGCGTGCCTATGACCTTCAGACTCCTTATGGCCACAGCCACACCGAAGCTCCGGTGCTTTTTATGCTTCTTTCTTGTTGTTTTTACAGAAGCTCGTTTTGTGTTATTTTCCATAGCTTCTCCGCTCCCGGCGGATAGGATGCCTCCCTTCAGGCGGTCTGCGCTTAGTATAAGCCCCTCCGGGCCGGTTATACCTCCCGCGTCAGACTCATCAAAGAAATAGAAAAGGGGACGGAACTCGCCCCCTTGCTGCTTTTTCAAACCGCGCAAAAACGCATTATTGAACGAGCGATAATATTCTTTGCAAATGCAGGACTCTTATTCAGCAGCCTGCTCCTCAGCCTCAGCAGTCTCCTCGTCAGCCTCTTCCTCAGCCTCGCTGTCATATACAGGCTCGTCCTCAGGGAGAAGTGCTCTCATAGAAAGGCTGATGCGCTTCTTCTCTGCATCGATCTCGGTGATCTTGACCTCGACCTCGTCGCCTACCTTGAGAATGTCTGCAACATTGTCAACTCTCTGATTAGCGATCTGCGAGATGTGGATAAGTCCGTCCACACCGTTAATGATCTGAGCGAACGCACCGAAGGAAGTGATCGAAACGACAGTAGCCTTGATCACCTGTCCCTGCTCATAGTTAGCCCTGAAGATCTCCCATGGATTGTCGGAATCCTTCTTGTAGGTAAGAGCTACCTTCTTGGTCTCGGGATCAATGTCCTTGATCGTAACGTCGATCTTGTCACCCACGCTTACAATCTCGGAAGGATGCTTGAAGCGGTTCCAGGACAGATCAGCCCTTCTTACAAGGCCGTCCACACCGCCGAGATCAACGAATACGCCGTAATCAGTGATGCTCTTTACTTCACCGTTGATTGTATCGCCCACCTTGGTGTTGTCAAAGAATGCGCTCTGAGCTGCTGCTCTCTGCTCTCTGGAAACAAGTCTGATAGAGCCTACTGCTCTCTGCTTTGCCTCGTTGACCTCCAGGATCTTGAACTCTACCTGCTGCTTGAGCAGCTGGTTGAGGTCGAACTCTCTCTTGGGAGCTGCCTGGGATGCAGGGATGAATACCTTAACACCGTTGCAGGTTACGAGTACACCGCCCTTGATAACATTGGTAACAAAGCCGGTGAGGACTGCATTCTCCTCCTTGGCTGCACAGATCTTCTCAAATCCGAGAGCTGCGTCAACCTTCTTCTTGGAAAGGGTAACGATGCCCTCCTGATCGTTGGGCTTGAGCACGATGAGGTCCACCACATCGCCCACCTTAACAACGTCCTCAGGCTTTGCCGAGGGATCGTCGCTGAGCTCAGACGCGGGAATAACGCCCTGCTGCTTCGTGCCGAGGTCAACATAAACTTCATTGCTGTTTACACTCAGGACAGTGCCTTGCACTCTCTTACCGATATGTATAGGCTTAAGAGAAGCCTCCAGTGCCTCCTCAAAATTAAATTCTTCTTCGTTGTTGATGATCTCACTCATGGTCCGTAGTACCTCCTTGATTATATAAGCAGGAGTCGAAGCCCCCGCTGAAATCCCTATTGATCCCGCGCCGGAAAGGTCTATGCCCTTCAGCTCGTCCGCCCCCTCGATCAGATAACAGGGGCAGTATTCCTCACACACAGCCTTCAGCTTGCGCGTGTTGGAGCTCTGCCTTCCCCCGACTATCACCATCAGATCCGACTGTTTCGCCAGATCCGCAGCCTCTTTCTGTCTCTCGGCAGTAGCATTGCATATCGTGTGGAAGATCTCCGCCTGCGGTACTGTCTTTTCCGCCAGCACACAGCATTCTTCCCATTTCTTCTTATTATAAGTGGTCTGGGCAAGAATTGCAAGCTTTTTCTTTTCAAGCCCGCGGCTTTTCACCAAACTTTCGAGCTGTTTACACCCGTCGAACACAAAGGACTCTCCGCTGCAGTGTCCCCTGATGCCTTCCACCTCCGGATGCGCCTCATCGCCGGCGATGAGCACCGTACACCCCTCAGCGGATTTCTGTGCAGTAATGCTGTGTATCCTTGCAACGAAAGGACAAGTCGCATCAACGACCTCACAGCCGATCTGTTCAAGCTTGTTATATACAGCCGCAGCCACTCCGTGTGAGCGTATGATAACAGTATCCTCTGCCCTGACTTCATCCAAAGTCACAGCCCTGCAGCCCTTCCGTTCCAGATCTGCTACCACACTGTCATTGTGGATTATGGGCCCCAATGTCACCACTTTATTTCGGATATCTAATTCATTATACACTATTTTTACGGCTCTGTCTACACCAAAACAGAATCCTGCGGTCTCTGCGACGCAAATTTTACAGTTTGTTAACATTTCAATGTACCAATTCAACGATCGAATCCATTATCGTCGTCCTGAGAAGCTTCAGCTCCTTCGGTCCGGGAGTGGTGATCCTCAGCTGCTCCGGGCTGATAGGCTTGCCGAAGCGGATAACTACCTTCTTCCTGAACTTGAGCTTTTCACCTTCGTAGTTTATGCCCACAGGTATAACAGGACACTGAGCTACCGCTGCTATCAGCGCAACGCCGGTCTTGCCCCTGCCTACCTTGCCGTCCTTTGAGCGTGTCCCCTCGGGGAATATAACAAGATTGCGCCCCGAGTTGAGCTTCTCGAATGAGGTGTTTATCGCCTGCATATCGCCTTTGCCCCGCTCAACGGGAAAGGCTCCGAATTTTTTGATTATCCATACGAAGAACTTCTTGCCGTGAAAAAGCTCCTCCTTAGCCATAAAGGTGTTGGGTACACGGCAGGCCAGGCTTATGAATACCGGGTCCACATATCCCCTGTGATTGGAAGCAAAGATGTTGCTGCCGTCCTTCGGGACATTCTCCTTGCCTTCAAATTTCAGATTGTAGGCGATCTTGAATCCGCCTATCACCAGATACCTTAATATATTATAGAAGAACATCCTCACCGGATTGAGCTTCTTCCCGCGCTTGACAGGCTCGATCCCCGAAAAATCCAGCAAAGGCTTGCGTTCCTTTTTCGCACCGGCTGCCGGCGGTTCGCCCTTGGTCCCGGTCTTCTCCTTTATAACGGCGATCACTCTCTCCACCGCCTCGTCAAGAGTCAGCGAGGTCGAGTCCACCTCCACCGCATCCTCAGCCTTTTTCAGCGGAGCCGTCTCACGGTGCGTGTCATTGTAGTCCCTCTGGTTTATATCTGCCAGCACTTCCTCATAGGTAGAAGGATCCCCCTTCTCCTGAAGCTCCCTGAAGCGCCTGTTCGCACGTTCCTCTGCCGATGCGGTCAGGAATATCTTGACCTGAGCCTTCGGCAGCACTACTGTTCCGATGTCTCTGCCGTCCATGATTATATCGTTCTTTGCGGCAATATCCCTCTGCAGGTCGAACAGGAAGGTCCTTACCTCCGGTATCGCCGACACCTTTGAAGCCCCCATCGAGATCTCGGGAGTGCGTATCTTGTCCGAAACGTCCTCGCCGTTGACCACAACGTGCTGAGATCCTTCTCTGTATTCAAGTCTTACATCTATACCCGGCAGAGCCCCGATGACCTTTTCGCTGTCATCAGCAGCTATCCCCTGCGAGATCATATAATATGCTATCGAGCGGTAAAGCGCACCCGTATCCACATATACGAATCTCAGAGCCGCCGCCGCCTTCTTGGCGATAGTTGATTTACCGGCACCCGAAGGCCCGTCAAGAGCAACATTTATTCCCATAGTTATCCTCCTGTAACAAAAGGGCTGTAAACTGTATTATAACACATCACACCGCATTTGTCAATCATTTTCCGGCGTCCTGCCGGTTTGCTATCCGTTGGCGCAGGCATAGGCCGTGGAAAAGGCTATCTGCAGATTGAATCCCCCGGTGTAGGCATCCACATCCAGTACCTCCCCGATGAAGTACAGTCCCTTTACCAGCTTCGACTCCATATTCTTCGGCGAGATCTCATCCGTGCAGACTCCCCCGCGGGTGATGATCGCTTCCTCCACCGGACGAAGTCCCTTCACCTCAAATGTCAGTTCCTTTAGCAGCCTTACCAGCCCCGCCCGTTCCTCGGCGGTGATCTGGTTTCCCTTCTTGAAGCCGTCTATCCCGCTCCTCCTGACGATAACAGGTATCGCCTTTGCAGGCAGCAGCTTCCTCAGCAGATTTGAAAAGTCCTTGTTGGGCTGCTCGGAAATATCCCTGAGTATCCGCTCATCCAGCTTCTGCTCCGACAGTCCCGGCTTCAGATCCACCGCTATGCGGTATTTCCTGCCCGACAGCTCCCCGATGTGAGCCGATGCCGAAAGTATCAGCGGCCCGCTCATCCCGAAGTGAGTGAACAGCATCTCACCCAGTTCGGTGTACAGGGGCTTCTTCTGCTCCCCCTCGTACAGCGAGACGGTGCAGTTGCGAAGCGACAGCCCCATCATCTCGGCGCAGTCTCTCCCCTCGCAGACTATCGGCACGAGCGAGGGCCTTATCTCCGTCACTCTGTGCCCCGCGCTCTCCGCCAGCCTGTACCCGTCCCCGGTGGAGCCGGTCACGGAATAGCTCCTCCCGCCGGTAGCCACCACCGTCTTTGCTGCGCGGTATTCCTCACTCGCCGAACGCGCCCCGAGACAGGCCCCGTCCCCGGTGATAAGTTCTTCTATCTCGTCCCTGACGATGCGCACTCCCGCGTCCCGACAGGCATTCACCAGCGCATCACGGATGTCCGATGCCCTGTCGCTCTCGGGGAACACCCTGTTCCCCCGTTCGGTCTTGAGCGGTATCCCCAGGCTCTCGAAAAAAGCCATAGTATCCTCCGGCGTGAACCTCGACAGCGCCGAAAACATAAATTTCGGGTTCCTGGGGATGCTGCTCATCACAGTGCGCACATCGCAGTTGTTCGTGACATTGCACCGCCCCTTGCCGGTAATGCAGAGCTTCTGCCCGCATTTCTTTTCATGCTCGGCAACTATGACCTCCTCGCCCAGCCACGCCGCCTGTACGGCGCAGAAAAGCCCGGCAGCTCCGCCGCCTATTATCAGTCTGTCACAGTTCAAGCTCTCACCCCCCGGAAAGGAACCTTATCTCTTATTCTGCCAACGGCTTCAGCAGGTCTGACGAATTGTCCGATTTTTCGTACACATCGTACTCCTCCCAGATCTGCTCCAGCCTCTCGAAGTTCTTGGAAACGCGGTCTGTGTCAGTGATCGACACCGCCACGATCAAAGCATTTATAAGGCTCAGCGGCGCCACCAGCGAGTCCACGAAGGACGCCATATCGCTGTGCGCCAGCAGCAGAGTATCCGCATACTGCGCCAGCGGCGAACTTATGGAATCGGTCAGCGCGATAACGTGAGTACCCTTGCTCTTTGCAAACTGCAAAGCCTTCACCGTCTGTCTCGAATATCTCGGGAATGATATCCCGATGATAACATCCTTCTCATCCATATGCAGTATCTGCTCGAACATCTCGCTGGTGGAAGAATTGTGCACCAGCTTCACCTTCGGGAAGATAAGCGTGAAATAATAGCTCATAAAGCTCGCCAAAGGCGCCGTGCTCCTTGCCGCAAGGATGTATATGGTGTTGCAGGAGGTTATCATATCCACTGCGCGGTTGAAGTCTTCCACCGAGGTCTCCTCCAGCGTCCGCCTGATCTTTTCAATATCAAGGCTCAGCACCCTCTCCAGTACATCGTCCCTGGTGAGCCTGTCGTTCATGACCTCTATCCTCTGCACAGCAGTCAGCTTGTTCCGCATCAGTCCCTGCAAAGCCCTCTGCAGCGCAGGATACCCGTCGTATCCCAGCTCGGTCGCAAACCTCACCACCGTCGATTCGCTCACCCCGACAGTCACTCCCAGCCTCTGTGCGGTCATGAAAGCAGCCTTGTCGTAATGCGAAAGGATGAAATTGGCGATGAGCTTGTGCCCCTTCGACAGCTTGGGAAGCCTTTCGTTTATCAGTGCAAAAAGATCCTTTTCCATAATAAACCCTCCGGTATATGAATTACTGTGCACAGTCGGGATATCCTCTGCGGCGGTGCGCATTTAGTATTGTCAGTGTCAGCGTTCGCTTTGTTCTTTTTCGGGTATGACCGTCAGCCCCTTGCCGTCGGAAACGAAGGTCACAGTCCCGCAGTCACGGGTAATGTATGTCTTTCCTGCAAGAGCGCTGAGCTTCACCAGCGTCTTCTCCGAGGGATGCCCGTAGTCATTGTCCGCCCCGCAGGAGATCACCGCGTATGACGGCCTGACTGCCGCAAGAAATATCTCCGAGCTGGCCGACGTGCTTCCGTGGTGTCCCACCTTCAGCACATCTGCCCTCAGCTCCGCTCCCCTGGCGATCAGTCCCTTTTCCTCCTGCTCTCCGCAGTCCCCCGTCACAAGAAAGCTGTTCTCTCCGTGGGTGATCCTTACCACCAGCGAGTCATCGTTAATATCCTCGCTCAGCTCCGCCGGTGCATATATCTTCACCCCGAAGTTTCCCACCTCAAAGCTCTCGTCCCTGCTTATCCTGTCGATCCCGACGCCCCGCCTGTCCGCAGCCTTTATAAGCTTATCACAGCTCGCCGTACTGCCTGCCAGCCTGTCCGGGATGTCTGGCATTATCACCCTTCCGACATCAAAGCTCTTTATGATATCCGCCATCTCGCCCATATGGTCCGAATGGGGATGAGTTATCACAACACAGTCCAGCGCCGGTATATCCAGGCTCCTGATGTAAGCAATGACGCTGTCGCGCCCGTCGCTCTCGCCCGAGTCTATCAGCATCGCCTGCCCGTCCGATACGCACAGCGTGCAGTCTCCCTGCCCCACATCGATGAACCTCACCGAGTCGGAGGCGTCCGGCGCCGCAGGCTGCTTGAACAGCAGGCTCCCGTCTATGACGCCCGTCCTGACAAGTACCGTCAGTACAAGCGCCGCGATCACCGCCGCCGCCAGCAGATACGCCGTGAACCGTGCCTTTTGAAGACTGTTCCTGCGCCTTGACTGTTTCTTCCTTCTGCTCATCGTTTCCTGCGGGGCCCCCTGCCTCCGCTCCTGTTCGCCGGCGACCTCCGGGCATTACTGCCGGCCTGCTTTGCCGCAGCCGCATTCTTCGCCCTGACATATTCCCCGTCCGGCGGCACCAGCTTGCCTTCACCGTGTCCGATAAGGTCCTGCCTGCCCGCCTTGCAGAGCGCCTCGATTATCCTTCGCCTGTTCTCCGGCCGGAAATACTGCAGCAAAGCCCGCTGCATCCCCTTCTCCTCGGGAGTCTTCGCCACATACACCTTCTCCATAGAATACGGATCCAGCCCCGTGTAGAACATACACGTCGAGATCGTCCCCGGCGTCGGATAAAAGTCCTGTACCTGCTCGGGATGTATGCGGTTCTCTTTCAGGAATAGCGCCAGCTCCACCGCGTCCTGCAGTTTCGAGCCGGGGTGTGAGCTCATAAGGTAAGGCACCAGATACTGTTCCAGCCCCTCACGCTTGTTTATCTCGTAATACTTCTTCTGAAATCTCTTGTATGCCTCGATATGCGGTTTGCCCATCCTGTCGAGCACCGCCGCCGAGCAGTGCTCCGGCGCCACCTTCAGCTGCCCGCTTATGTGGTATCTGATAAGCTCTGTCATAAACTCGTCGCTCTTGTCCTCGATAAGATAATCGTACCTTATCCCCGAGCGTATGAATACCTTTTTTACGCCCCTGATCTGCCTCAGCTTTCTCAGCATCGCCAGATACTGCGTGTGATCCACTTCAAGATTGGGACATGGTCTGGGTGCCAGACACTTCCTGCCCTTGCAGAGCCCCGCCGTCAGCTGTTTGTGACAGGAGGGCTGCCTGAAATTGGCCGTGGGCCCGCCCACGTCGTGTATGTATCCCTTGAAATCGGGGAGCCCCGTCAGCATCTCCGCCTCCCGGAGCACGCTCTCCTCGCTCCTTACCGTCACCCTCCTGCCCTGATGCAGAGCGATCGAGCAGAAGTTGCAGAAGCCGAAGCAGCCCCTGTTATGTGTTATCGAAAAGCGTACCTCCTTGATCGAAGGCACCCCTCCCTCTTTCTCGTACATCGGATGATATGTCCTCTCATAGGGCAGCGAATATACTTCGTCCAGCTCCTCCGTTGTCAGTGAGAGAGCAGGCGGGTTCTGCACCAGCATCTTGTCTCCGTGACGCTGTATCACCGTCCTGCCATAGACCTCATCCTGCTGATCGTACTGTATCCGGCAGGCTTTTGCATACAGCTCCTTGCTCTCGCAGACCTCCTTGTAGGACGGACACTGCACCGCACCGATGGGCGTCTCCTTCGTGTCGCAGAGATAGCAGGTCCCCCGCACGTCCCGTATCTGCGATACAGGCTCTCCTGCGTTCAGACGGTCCGCCAGCTCCGAAACGGAATGTTCACCCATCCCGAACATCAGTATATCCGCACCGCTGTCAACAAGCACCGACGGCATAACACGGTCGCTCCAGTAATCGTAATGGGCGAACCTCCTCAGCGAGACCTCCAGCCCTCCGCAGAGTATGGGTATCTCAGGTGCCGCCGCCCTGCACATCCTCGAATAGACCGTCGCCGCCCTGTCAGGCCGCTTCCCTGCCTTGTTCCCCGCCGAATATGCGTCATCCGAGCGCTTCTTCTTTGCCGAGGTGTAGTGCGCCACCATAGAGTCTATGTTTCCCGCCGATACCAGCCACGCCAGCCTTGGCTTTCCCAGCCGCAGCACGCTTTTCGGATCTCTCCAGTCCGGCTGTGCAATGATCCCGCAGGTGTAGCCCTTGTGCTCCAGCACCCTTGTTATGATAGCACATCCGAAGCTCGGGTGATCGACATAAGCATCCCCGAGGATGTAAACGAAATCCAGCTGATCTATCCCTCTGTCCTTCATATCCTGCCTGCTCACGGGCATGAATGCCATGCCGTACACCCCCTTGCCTACTTAGCCGTCCACTCCCAGTTGAGTCCCCGGCTGTGTACCCACGAATGATAGTATCTCTGATCTCCCGGCATATAATCGTAATCCAGCTCCGGCTCAAAGCCCTCCAGAAGGTCCATTGCCTCGCCAAGCACCTGCTCCGCAGTCTTTCCCGCTATATCCAGCTTTACTTCATTGGGCATCAGCGGCCTCGACGAGATCAGTGCATTCAGCCTCCCGACACCCTCCGGCGCATAAAGCCCGCCTTCGTTCTTCGCACGGTGTATCATCTGTACCTTTATCTGCTCCGGATCCGAGGAGCAAAGCCTTATGACGATGAACCTGTGCCCCTTGAATAACACCGGCAGCTCCCGCACCCTGAGATCGTCAAAGTCGTTTACTATAATGTTCCTGAACCCGGTGTTGTGAAAGTATTCTATCTGACAGAGCACATTCCCCCAGCAGACCTTTTCCTCATACGCCCCCTCGTCGGAAACGTAAGGCGGCACCGTGAATTCCGGCACCATGTTCTGCTCGATCAGCACTCCCCCCAGCTTCCCGCAAAGCCCGCGGGAAAGGGTGGATTTGCCCACAGCCGAGGGGCCTGTCACAAAAATGAATTCCATCATCAGCTCCTGCCCTGTCTCTCGTACCACTCTTCCTTGGTAATGTTTATCTTCCTCGGCTTCGAGCCCTCCTGCGGGCCGATTATGCCCATGGCTTCGATGTCGTCCATAATGCGAGCCGCCCTCGGGAAGCCCAGCTTCAGCTTTCTCTGCAGGAACGCCGTCGAAGCGTTCCCCGTCTCCACGATTATCGTTATCGCCTGATTGGTCAGATCGTCATCCGGATTGAGCTCCACATCATCGGCAGATACTGCATTCTTGTTCTTTGCCTGCTCCAGCTCACGCTGATTGCGCTCCACCTCGTGAACGATCTCCTCGTCGTATTCGTTGCCCAGTTCGTTTTTCAGGAACTTCACCACGTTGCGTATCTCGTTGGTGGAAGCAAACCCGCTCTGTATCCTCAAAGGCTTGGGATATCCCACCGGCTTGTACAGAAGATCTCCGCGTCCCAGCAGATCCTCGGCGCCGATCTCGTCAAGTATTACTCTCGAGTCGATGTTCGACGATACCGACAGCGCAGTACGGCTGGGGATGTTCGCCTTGATAAGTCCCGTGATAACGTCCGTTCTCGGCGACTGCGTCGCTATGAGCATATGCATACCTGCCGCACGGGCCAGCTGTGCCAGTCTCATTACCGACTCCTCCACCTCGCTCTTTGCCGCCAGCATCAGATCCGCAAACTCGTCGATGATTATAACGACATAGTGCAGCTTCCTGTAACCAAGCTCCGGGTTCTCGTCAACGTATTCGTTGTAGTCCTCAATGTTCTTCACACCGTTGGCTTCAAACAGATTGTACCGGCGCATCATCTCGTTGACCGCCCAGCCCAGAGCACCCGCCGCCTTCATAGGATCGGTCACAACGGGTATCAGCAGATGCGGTATGCCGTTATATACCGGGAACTCCACCTTCTTGGGATCTATGAGTATCAGCCTTACCTCTTCCGGCGTAGCGTGATAGAGTATGTTAAGTATTATCGAGTTGGTGAATACCGATTTACCGGAACCGGTGGTGCCGGCGATGAGCATATGGGGCATCGTTGCGATGTCTCCCATAACGATGTTTCCGTCAATGTCCTTGCCCACCGCAAAGGACAGCTTGCTCTTTGCGTTCCTGTAATCGTCGCTGTCGATAAGCTCCCTCAGCGATACGCTGTCCCGGTTGAGGTTCGGCACTTCCACACCGATAGCCGCCTTGCCAGGTATGGGTGCTATGCGCACTCCGTTGGTCGCCAGGTTCAGCGCTATGTCCTTAGCCCTGTTCTCGATCTTGCTTACCGATACTCCCCTGCCCGGCTCCAGCTCGTACCTCGTTACCGAAGGTCCGCGGCTTATGCCCACAAGATTTGTCTTTATGCCGAAGTCCTCCAGCGTCTGTACCAGCTTGAGCGACTTGCTCTTGATCTCCGCCTGTATCTCCGCCTGTGAGGTCTGATTGCTGGCATATTTGAGTATGTCCACCGGCGGACAGGTGTAAACGGGTATCGTCTCCTCCTGCTTCACCATCGAGGTCTGACCGTTGGGATCAACATAGACCTCCTTCTGCTTCACCTCCGGCTTTTTGAGCGTGCGGTGAGCTGCCGGCTTCTGCTCCGGCTCTGTCAGTACAGCACCGGCAGGCTCCTGCTCAGCCGCAGACTTTGTATCCTCATCATCACCGAACAGCTTGTCATATACGGTTTTCCCCGCTGCCTCCTCAGCCTCTTCCCGGGGGATCTTTGCATTCTTCTCAGGCAGATCCCATACCCTTCCCCTGCCGAACTTCGGCAAAGTGATCTCGGGCCTGTCCTGATTGTTCTTCAGATTTTCCTCCCGCTCCTTTTCTGCATCGAGGATCTCAGCCTCAGTAGGCTGGCTGCTCATCCCCACAGCCTCTTCGATAAGCTTGGAAATATCCGTTTTAGGCGGCTCCGGCTCCTCCCCCTTCGGAGTGTACGGAGTAACTTCTGTCCCCTTTTTTGTACGCTTGGCCTTGGCTTCCTTCTCCGTCTCCTCGTCGCGGTAGTATTTCGCTATGTCCACACGGGGCTTTTCCTTGCCGGTCTCAGCCTGCTCACGGGCCTGCTGCTCAGCTTTGAGCCTCATCTTCTCCTCGTGAGCCGCCGCACGCTCGGCACGCTCAGCGCCCACAGCCTTGTATCCTCCCACAAAGGGCTTGGATACCGCCTTGAACAGCTGCGGCAGCGTAACGTTCGTCAGCAGCATTATGAACGTGAAATCCAGCAGCAGTACGACTATCGCACCGCCCACCTTCTTGAATAACGCCAGCAGCGGCCAGCCTATCAGAGCCGCAGCCACACCGCCGCCCGAAAGCGTGGTGCCGCCGCTGTATAAAAACTGTATCTTCTTCCCGAAGGATGTCCCCACGATGGGATCTCCGAAAAGTATCTGCGCCGTCGCGCTGAACAGCAGCATCATCACAACGCCCTGTATCACTCTGGCGATGATGGTGCTCTGCTTCTTGTCGGATGCTATCTGCATAGCCACATAGATTATCAGCGGCCCCAGCAGGAACACCGATATCCCGAATATGCCGCGGTTGACTATGAACATCTTCTCCCAGAACCCGTCCCCGCGGACGTATGTGAGCAGCAGCTCGGCAACTCCGAGGAAAAACAGTATGTAGCTCCAGAAGCGCCTTGTCTCCCTGGCCTCCGAAGCAGACGTTTTCTTTTTTGCAGCAGGCTTTTTAGCTGTGCTCCTCGTCCTGCCCGAACCGGCAGTTCCCTTTCCCTTAGCGGATGCCATCTGTGTCTTTTCACCTCTTATATAACGCCGAAAGACTGCCCGCGCCCGCCTTGCGGGCATCTGAACAGTCTGAGCCTTTTTGTCTTATCCGATAACTATAGCGTGCCCGATGAACTTCTCGATTATCGCTATCAGTATCACAGCGATGCCGAGCACACCGGTATAATATGCAAATACCCTGAACTTGTCTGTCTTCACCAGCCAGCTTACCATCTTTATCGCCGCAAGTCCCACGACCGCCGCCACAGCAAAGCCTATCAGACAGTTCCCCCACTGTATCTCCTGCGTGGACTTGACCGCATCCTTGAACTCGGTCAGACAGCCCAGCAGTATAACAGGTATCCCCAGTATAAAGGAATACTCCACACAGGTCTCTCTCGTCATCCCCGAGAACAGCCCCGCCGAGATCGTCGAGCCCGACCTCGATACTCCCGGGAGCATCGCAACTCCCTGCATAAAGCCTATCGTCAGCGAATCTCCCAGCTTTATGTCCTCAGCCTTCTTCTTTCCCTTTATGCATCTGTCCGACATAAAAAGGATCGTCGCCGTGTACAGGAAGCATATGCCCTCTGCCAGTATGCTCCCGTCCTCCGAGATCCCCTCGAACCAGCCCAGGAAGGGCGCAAAAGGCAGCAGACAGCAGCAGGAGAAGAATATCATCACTATCATCCTGCGGTCGCCGTTCATCCCGCTCCATTTGAACCGTCCGCCGAATATGTCCTTGACGAGCACTACCAGCTCCTTCATCATCGACCATATCCTCTTCCGGAAAGCCACGAACACCGCCAGAAGCGTTCCGAAATGGAGCACCGCCGAAAAGAACAGCGCTCCCTCACCGCTGTTGCCGGTGAAATGCTGATAAAGCGAAAGATGTCCTGAACTCGAAACAGGCAGGAACTCGGTAAGTCCCTGTATCACTGCCTGTGCCACTGCATTAAAAAAAGTCATTGCGATATGTGTCCTTTCCCGGTCTTGTGCAAGACCTCCGAAATATCTCCGAAGCCCTCCCCGTCTCAGGGGATCCGGCCTCTCAAAATGAAAGAATTAATTCATTTTACTCTGTTCCAGCCTTTATGATACCACACAAAGGCCGTAATGTCAACCATTTTAACAAAACATCTGCAAGACGGGTGCTGCAATCCTGCAAATTATTTCTTGATATACTCTCCTGCGACTACCTCCGACACCCAGTTTACAAGATCCACAAAGGTCTCCTTAGGATAAAGCGAAAAGTATTTGTTCCTCACAGTCCCGTCATCCGATACCTCGTCCGTCAGACAAAACCCGTCGGGAGACATGGTTATCGTGCTCTGATTGCCGGTGTTCAGCCCCCGTACTATCTGAAGATAATCCAGCGATTCATCCTTGCTCGGCCTTACCGAAGAACTCTCGCTGCCGAAGCTCTTTATCATTTTTTCCAGCTCCGTATAGTGATCGCCGTCCAGTATATAGCACTCGCCGTACTCTCCGCCCACCTTCACTCTTACCAGTGCATAGGGCGCCTCGCATACGGTTATGTTCTGGTATTCGTCCAGTATAAGGAAATATGTCCTGTTCCCGCTGGTCGCCTTGTATGCTTCCACCACCAGCTTGTCTGTCTTTATCTGCGAAGGATCCGTCTTCTCGATGCTGTCAAAGTTCCTGTCAAAAGACGTCCCCCTCACCGAAAGGGTGTATTCCACCGGGAGATTGTCCTCCGCCTGCATCGCCACGATGTCCACCTTTGCAGCCTCCTCGCTGCTGATGAAGGTGCCGTAGCCGTCATTGATGTACAGCAGATCCGGCTGCTTGCCGCTCTTTTCCGGATAGCTCAGCAGTATCAGATCGTTTGACACCAGCTTGGCCGAAACATATTTCTCCGGCTCGATTATCACAGTGCCGTTTGAATTGATTATACCGACCTTGCCCTTGTCCTTGAAGCTGTAATAGATCTCCGCAAAGCATCTGTCGCAGTCGTACTTTTCAAAGGGACTGACCTCTACCTGCTTGTCAGCAGCCTTCGAGTCAAAGCTCCTGCTGTCCACTTTGGCCAGCATATCCGTCACAGCGCTGTCCTTCATGAATCCCGGGAAGGAGTAGTTTCTTACCTCCACAGGCGCCGCAGGCGATGAAGCAGTCTGAGCCGGGGGCTTTTCCTCCGGCACCGAGGAACTCTGCGCCTCCTCTTCACAGCCGCACAGCAAAGCCGCCGAGCACAGCGCACATAACAATATCGGTCTCAAACGCATATCTTTCAACTCCGTTTCAAAATATACCGCAGCCGTCAAAGAACCATACATAGTCATTATACCACACCTCTCCCGGGAAATCAAGTCCCTTCAGCAAAATCCTGTCTGATTTTTTGGACACCTTTCCAGGCCTCCCGCCGCTGGCCTCCGTATCCCGTAAACCGCCTTCACAGGCGATACTGCATACAGTATAGGCAATACCGCTCCGCATCCTCACCAAAGCAGCCCCGGCGGCATAGACTGTAGTATAAGGCACCCCGGGGCGCCTTAAATCACAATCAAAGGAGATCATATTATGAACAACGGTTACTGGTGGATCCTTATCCTCATCCTTATCGTAGTAGCGTTCGGCGGCTGCGGATGCGGCTGCGGCGATAACTGCTGCGGCTTCGGCTGCGGATGCGGCTGCAACAACAACGGCTGCGGCTGCAACTGAGCCGGCGTTGTGTGCGGGGAGCTGAAAGCTCCCCGCGTTTGCATTTTAACGGGCAGTTTGCATGCCTGCGCACACCGCAGGCAAAACGCACCGCCTCCGAAAGCGGCGTCAGCCATTTAAGGGTATCATACTGCTTCTGCGTCCCACAGAAAAATAAATCCCGCCTTTCCTGCACGTCCGCAGGAAAGGTGAAATTGTCCGCTGAATAGTAATTGTAGAAGAGTGCAGTATAAAACCGTTTGCGCAGTCAATGCTATTGCTGAAAGGAGCTTGGTGATATGAACGAAAAAGACTATGGACTCGAAAGGCTCACCCGCGGCGCCCGCGAGGCGGTAAGACTCGCCGCTTCTGCCGCCGGAAGGCTCGGTCACACATATATCGGCCCGGAGCATCTTCTCTGCGGCTTCCTCGAGGAAGGCAGCTGCACCGCCTGCGTCATACTCAGCGAGAGCTCGGTCACCGAGGGCGCCGTCATCAGCTGCATCGAACAGCTCGTCGGACGCGATGCCCCCTGCCGTCTCAGCCTTTCCGAACTCTCCGACGAGACCAAAAGGATCATCCGCAACGCTATGAACCTCGCAGGCTCGGCCGGCAGCATCCTCACAGGCTCGGAGTTCATCCTCGCAGCTATCCTCCGCGAGACCGAGTGTATGGCCGTCAGAGTGCTCAAAGCTCTCGGATGCAGCCTCACAAAGCTCTGCTCCCGCTGTACATCCTGTACCGCCGAACTTCCCGACAGCAGCCGGCCAAGGCTACGCCAGCTGGAAAAATACGGCCGCGAGCTCACCCGGCGCTCCGTCACCGACGGCTTCGATCCCGTCATCGGCCGCGAGGACGAGATCTCCCGTATGATGGAGATACTCTGCCGCCGTACCAAGAACAACCCCTGCCTTACAGGCGATGCCGGTGTCGGCAAGACCGCCATAGTCGAAGGCCTCGCCTCACGCATCGTCTCCGGCGAAGTCCCTGCCAAGCTGTCCGGCAAGCGTATCTTTGCCCTCGACCTCACCCTCCTCCTTGCAGGTGCCAAATACCGCGGCGACTTCGAGGAAAGGCTCAAGGGCTGCATCGACGAAGCTTCCTCGGACAGAGAGGTCATCCTTTTCATCGACGAGCTCCATAATATTATGGGTGCAGGTGCCGCCGAGGGCGCCATAGACGCCGCCAATATCCTAAAGCCCCAGCTCGCCCGGGGACAGCTCCAGCTCATCGGCGCCACCACCTACGACGAGTACCGCCGCACCGTGGAAAAGGACAGCGCCATGGACCGCCGCTTCCAGCGTATCGACGTCGCCGAGCCGGATGCAGACCAGACCTTGCAGATCCTCAAAGGACTCCGCCCCCGCTATGAGCAGTTCCATGGCGTCGATGTCCCCGAGCCGGTCCTCTCCCATATCGTCGCCCTCGCTCAGAGATATATCCCCGAGCGCCATTTCCCCGATAAAGCCATCGACATCCTCGACGAAGCCTGCGCCTGCGAACGTCTCAGACTCGACAGCGGCGAGCGAAGGCGTGAGCTCTCACGCGCCTTTGAGAGCTACGTCGCCGGCAAGCTCTCCCGCGAGGACTACCTCACCGCCATCTCGGAAAGATCCTCCCCCCAGCGCACCACGCTGGAGAAAAGCACCTGTACCGCCGCCGTCGCCCGCGCCACGGGTATAGAACCCTCCGAGCTCTCCGGCACCGAGTCCGAAAGGCTCAAAGCCCTTCCCGACAGGCTCAAAGCCGATGTCATCGGCCAGGACGAAGCCATAGACCGCCTTTGCGATGCCGTCATCCGCTGCCGCTCAGGGCTCCGCGACGATAAAAGGCCCGTCGGCAGCTTCCTGTTCATCGGCACCAGCGGCGTCGGTAAGAGCCGTCTCGCCGAAAGCCTTTCAAAAGCCCTTTTCCACCGCAGCGACTCCCTCATCCGCTTCGATATGTCCGAGTATTCCGAGCGCCACAGCATCTCCAAGCTCATCGGCGCACCTCCCGGATACGCCGGCTGCGACGCCGAAGGCCTCCTCACAGGCCGCGTCCGCCGCCGCCCATACAGCGTCGTCCTCCTTGACGAGATCGAAAAGGCCGACAGGAGCATCTTTGAACTGCTCCTCCAGATCACCGAGGAGGGTACCCTCACCGATTCCTCCGGCCGTAAGGTCAGCTTCTCGGAAACTGTGCTCATAATGACATCCAACGCCGGTATGGCCGAGCTGGAAAGCAAGTCCCGGGTGGGCTTCGGCCTCCGGGATAAGGACGACTACACCCTCCTGAGAGCCGCCGCCGAAAAGGCCGCCGCAAAACTCTTCTCCCCCGAGCTCCTCGGCCGCCTCGACGAGGTCATAGTCTTCCGCCGCCACAGCAGAGACGAGCTTGTGAAGATCGCCCGTCTCCAGCTCGGCGAGCTTGCAAAACGCGCCTCCGCCCTGGGCTGTACCCTCCGCTTCACCGATAACGCCGCCTCCCTCCTCGCCCGCAAAAGCGACGGCAGCTCCTCCGGCGCCCGGGAGATCCGCCGCCTGATAACCTCCGAGATAGAAACCCTCCTAAGCCGACGTCTCATAGATAAGGGCGGCAGAGAGTTTTTCGTAGATGTCCGCGGCGAAAGCTTCATCGTTTGCAGCTCGGAGGAAATTCACACATTGTTTACAAAATAACGTCATTATTCATATAAATAGCTGTTGTGTATTGCCCTAAGAGTATGATATAATATATTTGTATAAAAGTATATATGCAGTCCCGGCACCGTGCCGCAGCGATATATTATGCCAAGGAGGATACCTGAATGTCCGAGCAAAGAAAATACGTTCTCATTTCCGACTCGACCTGCGATCTTCCCAGTGAAATCGTCAGCCAGATGGGCATCAAACTGATGAAGTTCACCTTTGAGATCGACGGAAAGACCTACCCCGACGGCGGTATGGAATTCCACGATTTTTATGATATGATGAGACACGGTTCATCCACCAAGACCTCACAGATCTCCCCCTCCCAGGCCGAGATCACTTTTGAGGAGGCACTGAAACGCGGCTTCGATATCCTCTGCCTCAGCTTCTCTTCCGGGCTGAGCGGTACATATAACAGTGCCTGCATCGCCAGGGATAACCTTATGGAAAAGTACCCGAAGGCCAAGATCATCTGCATCGACAGCCTCTGCGCCTCCACCGGCGAAGGCCTGCTGCTGTATAAGGCCTGGGAGAAAAAACGCGCAGGTATGGGCATCGATGAGCTCGCACGCTGGATCGAGGAGAATAAGCTCCACCTCTGTCACCTGTTCACCGTGGATGATCTTAAATATCTTCAGAGAGGCGGACGTATATCAAAGGCTACTGCCGTCGCAGGCTCCATCCTCGGCATAAGACCTATCCTCCACGTTGACGACGAGGGCAGACTGGTCTCCATCGGCAAGGTCAGAGGAAGAAAACAAAGCCTGAATAAACTTATCGAGCTTATGGAGGAACGTGTCAGCGGCTACGATAACCCCGTTATAGGCATCTGCCACGGCGACTGCTGGGGCGACGCCGACTATGTGGCGGATATGGCACGCAAAAAACTGGGACAGAATATAAAGATCATCGTGTCCTATACAGGTACTGTCATCGGCGCACATTCAGGGCCGGGTACCCTCGCCTTCTTCTTTATGGGCGATAAAAGATGATGATAACAGGGTATCCCTAAGCGGGATACCCTGTTTTGAAATGTACACATACCGCTTTCCGGCGGATAAAGGCAATACCGCACAACCCCTGTGCGTCAGATCGCGCGCAAGCTCAACAAAGTTGAGCTGAGATTTTTGTCAGAGTGCATAAATTTGACGCAGGCGGGCGAGCGAAGACCAATTCGCTTTTCGCCCGGCAAGGAAAATTTGTGTGCTATGACGGGAAATATGCAAGCAGATGACGTGCAGAGGCGCAAGCCGCGGGTTGTGCGGTGTTGCCCATACATATTTTCATACAAAATGTGTAAGAAACGTTCTTCATTTTCCGATTACCATAGTGAAGGGGGTAAGGCAATGAATGATGAGCAGATCGTAAATTTGACGATCAGATAAATTGGGAAAACATTGAAAAGATCGAGATGTTCGGCACGGTTTTCAGCTGAGAGATCACACAATAACGGAAAGAGCAGCCCTGCGGGACTGTTCTTTTTGTATAAAACAGCCAACAATGTGGAAAAATATTAGTCTCATATGTGCATTGTATTCAAGCCGGAATAATGGTATAATAAATTTGTTGTATTGATTAAACTAAAATTCGGCTATGAAAGGATACTTTACTATGTGGTTCAATGAAGCGGTTTTTTATCAGATCTATCCCCTCGGGTTCTGCGGAGCACCCTTTGAGAATGACGGCGCCGAGGAGCACCGTATCCTGAAAGTGCTGGACTGGATAGACCATATCAAGGCTGTGGGCTGCAATGCCATATACTTCTCGCCGGTGTTCGAGTCAGACACTCACGGCTATAACACAAGAGATTACTCCAGGATAGACTGCAGACTCGGCACGAACGAGGACTTCAAAAAGGTCTGCGATGCGCTGCACGATGCAGGCATCAAAGTCGTACTCGACGGAGTCTTCAATCATGTGGGACGCGGCTTCTGGGCATTCCGGGATGTACTTGAAAAGAAGTGGGACTCCCCTTACAAGGACTGGTTCAACATCAGCTTCGACGGCAACTCCAACTACAACGACGGTCTGTGGTACGAAGGCTGGGAGGGGCATTACGATCTGGTGAAGCTCAACCTGAAAAATCCTGCCGTGACGGAGCATATTTTCAGCTGTGTACGTCAGTGGAAGGAAGAATTCGGTATCGACGGACTGAGACTGGATGTGGCTTACTGCCTCGATTTTGACTTCCTTAAAAATCTGCATAATGTATGCAAGGGACTGGATCCTGAGTTCTTTTTACTCGGAGAACTGCTGCACGGCGACTACTCACGCTGGGTGAACAGCGAGATGCTGGACTCGGCCACGAATTACGAATGCTACAAGGGACTGCACTCCAGCTTCAATTCGATGAATATGTTCGAGATCTGCCACTCGCTGAAAAACCAGTTCGGACCGGAACAATGGTGCCGCTACAGGGGGATGCATCTGCTCTCATTTGTGGACAACCACGATGTATCGCGCATTGCTACCGTTCTGCAGAACGAGAAGCACCTGCCTTTGATATATGCGCTGATGTTCGGCATGCCGGGGATACCCTGCGTTTATTACGGCTCGGAATGGGGCACAAAAGCCGATAAGAAGGACGGAGATCCCGCGCTGAGAGTCAGCTTTGATGCTCCCGAGAAGAACGAACTGACCGAATGGATAGCTAAACTTGCCGAGATACACAAAAACAGCAAGGCGCTTTGCTACGGATCGCTCTCAGTTCCGGTGCTGACAAACAAGCAGTGCATCATTGAGCGTCAGTTTGAGGATGAACGGATGATGATCGCCATAAATGCAGACAGCGAGGCCTATACCGCACACTTTGATGCAAAGTGCGGACGCGCCGAGGATATGATAAACGGCGGCTGGCACGACTTCGGCGGAGGAAGCACGCTCCCCCCCTACTCTGCGGCGGTATGGAAGTGCGAGAGATAAGACCGACAGGATAAAAAGCAGCACCCCTGCTCGTCAGTGAGCAGGGGTGTTTTTATGCTTGCATTACTTTACTTTGATGCTCTTTACCGCGCTGTAGTTGCCGTAACGAGTAGATGTTGTCTTGCCGTCCTTAGTGTAGAAGGAGCGTACCTTGACATACCAGGTCTCGCCCGTCTTGGGGACGCTTGAGAAGCTCTCGGTCAGGTCTGACAGCTTGGCCGAGGTATAGCTATGAACATTTTTCTTGAAGTTCTTATCTGTGGAGTAGAGCACCTGATAGCCCACAGTGCCTGCGGTGCCTTTCTTCCATTTGATCTTGAAAGCACCGCTTGTTGAGGAAATGGAAGTTATCTCGTTCTTGGCAGGCTTTACGACGAAGGTCTTGGAGATCGAGCCCGTGTAAACGCCCTTGCCCTTGATCTTGATAGTTGCAATGCCGACCTTTGTGTTGTTCGAGTAGGACACCGTGTAGTCAACGTCTTTGGAGAGCTTGATGCCGTCCTCGGATTTGACGGTGACAGTCGGCTTGATAGCCGAGCCCGTGTAGGTGTAGGATGAATAAGGGATAGAAGCCTTAGCCGTGGTGATCGACTTGCTGCCTACGCGGAGGGAATATTTTACGGATGTGAAGGCATCCGCTGACTTCACCCTGATATATACCGTTCCCTATATCCGACGCCCGTATAATAATCGTATTTCTTGACTCTGATATAATACGTTCCCTTTTTCAGGCCGTAATTAGTGCTTTTCACCGTTTCGGTGTTTCCTGTAGTAACAGCGTAGGAGTCGATCTGCTTCTGCTCTGAATCATACAAATAGCAGCACACGCAAAAGCGGCCTCCCCTACACGGGAGACCGCTTTTATCCTTGGGGAAGCTAAGCCTTTATCTAAGCTCAGTTATGCCCCTGCTGCTTGTAGGAATCGATCATCTTCTTCGTGATGAGTCCGGAACGACGAGCATAGCGCTCGCCTGTCCTGACGTAGGAAAAATCCGTGGAGAGGCCTGTTTTCAGCTTTATCTCCAGCTTCATAGTTTTGTCATTCACAGGCACCACGTCGATGCGGTCGATGATAGTGCGGGCAAGCTCATCCACCTGCTCGCAGGTCATATCTCCCTCAGGGCAGTACATCGTCTTGAAATACCGCTCGATCCCGGCGAGCTCGGTAGCAAAGTCAGACTTCTCCCTCGCCTGAGCTTCAAGGGAGGAAATGTCCTCCTCCAGCCGGGAGATCAGCACGTTGGCGCCGTCATTGCGCTTCTTGAACTCGTTTCTGGAGATAACGTCCTCGGTGTATAGGTCGAGAAGCTTCTCCCGCTTGGCCCGCTCCTTTTCCAAATGGATCTTCAGCTCGTTGATGTGACGGCGGGTATTCTGATCCACAGCTGTCTCCTTGTAGATGCGCAGGAACTCCCCGACATACTCTTCGATGTTGCCCGCCACAAGTTTGAAGTGATCGGACAGCATCTTGTAGAGGTCACACTCCATTATGGCAAAGGACGAGCAAGCCTTTGCACCCGAGCGCTTTTTCTCCGAGCATATCCACTGATAGACCGGTCTGTGCTGTGAGACTGAGTTGGAATAGCTGGTGCGCCAGTAGGGAGCATCGTGGGCACGGCACCAGATCTTCCCGGTAAAGACGCTCTTGTCCTTGAATGAACGGGTACGGCCCTTGATCTCAGCGCTGCGCTCGCGGAATATCCTGTTGGCACGCTCCCAAAGCTCCTCGCTGACGATAGCGGGCACGACCTCCCCCGACTCGTCTTTATACATCACCCATTCGTCCTCTGGGAGAAAGCGCTGGCTCCGTGTGCGGTAGTCGGTGACCTTTACCTTGTTGCCGCAGTAGTAGCCCTTGTACTTGGGGTTCCGGATGATCCCGTTGACAGTGTTATGATGGATGCGGGTGCCGTTTCTTCCGCGGTAGCCCTTGTCAAAGAGTATCTGCTCTATCTTTCGGGAACTGTACTCCCCTGTTGCATAGAGATCATAGATCAGCCGCACCATTTCGGCCTCGGTCTCGTTGATGACCAGCCGGCAGTACTGCTTGTTGTAGCCGAAAATGCGGTTATTGCCCAGGACGTTCCCGCTCTCGATAGAGCGCCTGTGTCCCCAGCGCACCCGCTCGGAGAGCTTGCGCACCTCGTCGGCAGCGATGCTGGACATTATGGTCAGGCGCAGATCCGAGTCGGTGTCGATGGTGCAGATGTTGTCGTTCTGGAAATATACCCCCACCCCTGCGTGGAGAAGCTCGCGGGTGTAGGTCAGGCTATCTATGGTATCTCTCGCAAAACGGCTGACCTCTTTTGTGAGAACGAGGTCAAAGACACCCGCCTTACCATCCTCGATCATCCTCATAAAACTCGGACGGTTAGCCGCAGACTCCCCCCGGATACGGTCAGCGTAACCCTCCACATACGTCCAGTGAGGATTGCTTCGGATCATTTCGGTAAAGAACATGATCTGGTTCTCAACAGAGTTCTCCTGCTCCTCACGGGTAGTGGAAACGCGGGCGTAGAACGTCACACGGATGTCCAGGTCAAAGATCGTCTTGCGTTCAAGCTTCATCTGATTTGCGGCGGAATAGATATCCACAGTGTCACCTCGCAGCGTATTGGTGATATTGATTATACCATACCGATACTTGTTTGTCAAGCCTGAAAACAAGCCTTTTATCAGGGCAGCAACGATAAGTCGGTGATCTTACCGCAGCTGTCTGAAAGGAAAGCACAAAAAAAGCAGGAAGTCAAAACTGTCCGGGCAGTCCCCTCCCTGCGCTAAGCAGTCAGCCGGCTGATCCTTTCGAGCATACTGCTGCACCTTGCAAGGTCGATCAGCCCTTCCTTATATAGAATGCGTGTCCAGGCTTCGAGAGTAAGTTTTTTCTCCATAAGTCCTGTCGGTACCTTCATACTGCTGCACCCCCTTTTCCTCATTATAGGCGTATAACAGACGATTATTCTCTCAGAGAGCAGACAGTTTATGCAGGACGGATACTTTTTTCTGCGCTTGTTGTACTTTTGTTGTACTCAGTATGCCTATCATTGTCGAAAACCGTCATAAACCTTCGGCTTCACATTTTTCAATAGTGATGTCATATATGCCGATTCTCGGTGCTTTCTTGATACTGTAAGCTATATCAAACGCACAGGGCATTCCGCAGAGATATACCTTCATCTGTCCATAATTGGGAAATATTGCCTGCTGGAGCATCTCTCCATACAGTTCGGTGCTTTCAAGGTCACCGTCCGAAAGGCTGCGTATCTTTTCAATAGCTTTGTGTATCGTTTGGGTCTGTTTCTTGAATTTTGATGAAATATCCTGCGAGATCGACAGCTTTTCCGTCAGCGCAGATATTTCTTTGTCATAAAAATCTGTCTGTTCCTTAAGAGCTTCCTTTGAGATAAGCCCCTCAAGCATCAGGTCAACTGCTTTCAGCCTTTTACTTTTCAGCTTATCAATGTCAGCTTTGATCGAAGTCGTGTCAACAGCAGTAATAGACGTTTGCATTTGCTGTATCTCCTCGACCATCTCGGCTTCAATAGGCTTCCGTAAATCCTTGACATATTCGAGCAGCGTTTTCATAGCCAGCGAAAGAATACGCTCATCAACGGAATGATTATCGCATCCTATCACCTCGCCCGTAGGTGCTGTTCGGACATCTTTACCGTTAAGCTGTCTGTTTCGGCAGCCGAGATACCTGTAATCGTGGCTTGATGAGCTTGCATTGATGTAACTGAATCCACACTTGCCGCACTTGCACTTTCCGCTGAACCAATACGATTTGGAGTGCTTGCGACCTTCACGGGTGAGCTTTCCTCTGCGCTCCAGTTCCTGTTGAGTAGCGTCCCAAACCTCTCTTGAAATAATAGCCTCATGATGATCCTTAACAGTAATCAGCGGAGAGTCGGGACAATCACCTTTGTTTGGTATGCGTCTTTCGGCAAGCACGTTCGGTTTGTAGAATTTCCACTGCGTCAAATCACCGACATATTTGTCATTGGCGAGAATTTTCAGAACGTGCTGCGGACTCCATATCCTATTATTCAGCGTGGGTATTCCTCGCTCGGTCAAATCTTTTGCGATCCTTGTGGAACCTTTCCCCTCATAAAGATACTGATGAAATATCTCCTTGACGATCTCGGCTTCATCGGGGACTATCTCCAGCTTGCCGTCAACGACCTTGAAACCGTAAATGCGTCCACAGCCGAGAACAACACCGTTCTCCATTCTGCGCTTCATGCCCCACTTGACTCGTTCGGAGATCTTACGGCTTTCTTCCTGCGCAATGCTCGCCATAATTGACAAGCGGAGTTCGCCGTCCTTATCACGAGTATCAATGCCGTCATTCATAAATATCACGCCGATACCCAAGTCTGACAGCTTGCGGGTGTAGGTCAGAGTGTCGATAGTATTCCTTGCAAAGCGGCTGACTTCTTTTGTGAGGATAAGCTGAATTTTTCCGGACTCGCAGTCGGCTATCATGCGATTGAAGCCCTCACGGTGCTTTGTGGAAGTTCCGGTTATACCCTCATCATAATAAATTTCTACAAGCTCCCATTCATCATGGTTGTTGATATACTCGTTGAAATAGTTTCTCTGAGTTGCAAGCGAATTCAATTGGTCAGAGAAATCAGTAGAAACGCGGCAGTACGCCGCAACTTTGATCTTGCTATACATTGTACCTCCTTCCCCCATTAATGGGGATAAAATCCCCCTGCATATTTATTATACCATTTGCTGCGTCGGCAGTCAAGCGGCAAAAAAATATGCAGGGGTTTTACCTTATGCAGAATATTCAGCTTGCAGATTTATCAGATATTCCAACTCCTCATCGCTCAAAATACCCTGCTTATGAAATTCCTTGTAGTAACCGATCTTCAAAGCGGTCAAAAACGCTCTGCGGTCCTTCTCGGAGATCTCAAGTTTTGTTGCTTTGTTTTCACTCTTCTGTTCAGTAGCTTCTGTCTTTTTGCTCAAATATTTTTCTCCCTTCGCTTTCACGAAAGGAGGTATGACGGCTGTCAAAACGGTTGGCGAATCCGTTCGACAGCCCCTGCCGCTTGGCGCTGCGGCAGTATACACGGTGATGACGTTGCCTTTTTATCAGAGAGCTGCCCGATTTGCCCTAATAGGCGAACAGCTTATCGGGCAGCGGTTAGTTTTACATTGGACTCACCCTTGCCTTTTCACAAATCTATTTAAGCCGATTTTGCCTTTTCCTGTTCCTGCCGATATTTTTCCGTGATCTCGGCTATGAACTCGGCGCAGTCCTCGTGCAGAAACATAAAATCAATGATCTCGCCGTACTTGTCCAGCGGCAGAGCGTCCTTCATTTTGCTTCTGAACATTTTACCGACTGCTTGGTTTGTCACAAGCTCGGCTTTCTCCAGATCATCAGCAATCTCTGCGTCAAGTTTCTTTTGAGCGTCACGCCTCTCTTTAAGGCGCTTCTCAATTTTACTGATTTCTTCGGTCATCAGCTTCGATTTCTCGATCTTTTCTTCTGTTGTCAGTTTCCTATTGCTCAGGTAGCATTCTCCTTTCCGTTCGGCGCAATTCTGCGCCTGCTGCATACGCAGCTATTCGCATACGCGAAGGTTTGATCGTGGGTGGCTCGCTTTCTGCACAATATGTGTACCCGTTTTAAACTCACTACCCCCGGAGGGCGCACTTATACAAACTCTCCGAGTTTGCAGTGCGCCGGAGGGAAGACCCCTCCGGACTCCCCAAAGCGAGCCATACGGCTCTGTTGCTGTAGGGCTCATCGCTTCGGTTTGGTGTTCTGAGCTTTTGACCGTTCACAGCCTTGTTTCCTATAACCTGTCAGCATGGCAAGCGCTCTATCCTTTTCAGCTTTTGGTATGAACAGTTCGCACTTGCCCCCATTGTAGAACATAAACTCACAAGGCACACCTCGGCTTTGCAGGAATTGCTCATACTGCTCCAACACAGACTGTTTGTCGTGTATCGTAAATGCGTCCGACACCTTGCAGCCGATATTTGATTCGATATAGTCGATCATATCCTGCTTGTGTTTCGAGCGAATCGACTGCAATTGCTTTTCAAGCTCTGCGATCTCGATTTCAAGATTGTGCTGCCTTATCCTTCTGTTGCGGTTGCCTTTATCGGTCTTAAAGCCTTTGCGCTCAACAGCACAGACTTCGACACCAAGGTGAATTTGCGGCAACTTGTCAATGCCCTGCTCCTTGTAGCTTCGATGATCGACACGAGCGTTCGAAACATAGTAGAGCTTATGGTTGCACCAATCCGCCCAACGCTCCCGCCATTCAAGCAGCAGCTTTTTGTCATTCCACGCACGCTCCTTTTGAGTAAAGCCCGACTTATCAACTTTTCGGGTAGCGAGCAGAATATGAACGTGCGGATTTCCGTCGCCTTTGTCATGGATTGCAAAATCGCAGCACATACCTTGCGACACGAAACACTGCTCGCAGAACTGTCTGACCAAATCGATCTGGTCGCTCCGGGACAGCTCTCTCGGCAAAGCAGCGTTAATGCTCCGAGCCGTTTGGCTGTTCTTGCGCTTTTCCGCAGCTTCGGCAGCGTTCCATAGTTTGGCTCGCTCGCGAAATTCGGGCGGCGCATTAGAGGGCAGCATAATCTCCTTGTGGACAACCTCATGCTTGTTTCGATAATCATGAATTTGACCGTCACGCTCATTCTTTATCTTCTCACCTGCTATATATGCAGCGCTCGCAACGCAGCAACCGCCATTCGAGCGAGTGACCATTTTGACATTGAAATGATATATTGCGGGTATCAGTCCTTCTTTCCATGTGAATTAATCGGGTTATATGTACATATGTTCGATTATATATATTATACCACTCGTGAATTTAGTTGTCAATAGGTTAATCGAAACTTTGTTCACTGCTACAAAAATGTGAACTTCGATTTTTGCAGAGTGTTGTATGTTGACGTGAACAATGAACAAAATAAAAGATTTTTCAGCATCTATTGACACAACATAACAATTATGATATAATAATACTATCAACTGAAAGGCAGGTGAATGATATGAAAATTTACGCTTACCGAAACGAGAATATCTGTCATTCACTTTTAGCCCCTTGATGCGGTCACAGGGCTTGATTTGATATGAAGAAATCTGAGTGTTCTCGGTATCGGGAACACTTTTTATTTTGCATTGACATTGCAAAGACCGCATTAAGGAGTCTGAATGAAATTATTTTCAATTAAAAACAACAATGAACTATGCGAGAAGATCAAAGCCTACTGCAAGGAGAATTGGAGCAAGGTCTATGACGACTTTGCAGAGATCGCTGACAAAAGTGTAACTGCGGAGATGCTTCCGCAGACATGGGTGCTGTACGGTAAACACCCGGGGGATCAGAGGCAAAATATAATCGGCTTTTATCAGCTTGCAGAGAAGGATCATCTTACCGTTCATTCTGATCTTACGCCGTTTATCACTACGCTGTTTGTTGACCCTGCTTTCAGGGGCGGTGAGCTTTACGGAAAGGCTTTGCTTGACCATGCCAGAGAGCAGCTTGGGCAAATGGGATATGACACAGCTTATCTCCACTCCAATCTCATCGGATACTATGAGCGTTACGGATTTGCCGAGATCGGGCTTGACATTACCGACTACAACAGTCCCACAAAGGTCTATTCAGCCGACACGCTGACGGATATCCGCTATGAGATATACGATAAGGCAAATCCCAAGCCGGACCATGTTCGCCTTGCAGTATATCAGCTGCGAAACCCTCTGCATGAAAGCAAGGCATGGCATTTGTGGTTCAACAAAACTAATGGATTTCCCGATTGCTGGAAGGCAAATGGCTTCACGATAACTGCGTTCAGCAGAGTTCAGGTCATAGGTGCGGTGAATTTTCTGCAAGCTCCCGATGATCTGAAAGGCTGGTATCTCGGTGATCTGCACGTTGAAGGGGACTTCCGCAGGCAAGGCATAGCAAGCAAGATGCTCCGCAAGGGCTTTGAGTACATCTCACGCATATCAAACGGCGGGGAGTATATTTATGCCTACATTGAAAAGGACAATGATCCGTCTATCGGACTGCACAAGAAGCTGGGATTTACAGATACGGGCGAGGTCAGACCTTTTGGAGAGCTGATCTTCGGTGACGATGAAACCACTTGGGTAAAATACCTCTGATGCTTTGCGGCATACCTGCCATGTGTGGGTATGCCGCAATCATGTTTTATAGGTTACCTATAATGAAAGCAGCAGTATCTGCTATGAATACTGCTGCTTTATTTGCAGGGGGATACTGAAAACGTCGTATTTTCGTATGTTTTGCTTTATCGGGTTTTCGACAATGATGCGTGTTATACTATGACCATAAAGCAGCAGAGAGCGTCTTAACAGAGCAAAAACTTTGTATAGTTTGCTAAAATTCAGCTGACATATTATGGAGAATGTGGTACAATTGAATATATTGTTAAGATGTTTTCAGGGAATAACAGTTTGATGTAACAACTAAAATATAGAAAGAGGGCGTTGATTATGAAAAGGAAGATCAGAAAATCATTTTACAGTAAAGCTCTCGCCGCAGCTGTGGGAGCAGCTGTACTCGTGCAGGCACAGGCACCCGTGCTCGCAAATGCACTGGAGGACGGTCCGCTTTACATAAGCGAGGTTTATCTCAGCTACGGTGATACCGACGAAAAAGCCAAGAAATGGCTTGAAGACAACGGCTATGAGATACTCGACCAGAACCTGAACGAGGATGCAGAGGGCGGAGTTTCCTGGCTGGGACTCGCTTCCAAGAAGAGAAGCGTATATCTCGGATACAAGACCACCGACGATCCGGACGAGGCTATCACGGATATGCGCGCCATGAATATGAGAGGCGATTACAGCTACAACGAGTACGAGAAGATAAAGAGGATCGCCGAGGAGATAAGCTACATCGACGCTCCTGCCGGAGATATCCCCAACGTTCAGATCGACGGCTACCGCACCGCATCCTCCGAAGGGATACCCATAACAGACGGGATGAAGATCAGCTTCCATGCTAAGAGCCTCCCGACTGCCAGACTGGTATGGCATTGTCCTTATGTGGATATATTCACCTCCGACGACGGAAAAGTGGGCAGGGCGAGCTATACCGATCATTCCTTTATGAGGATCGACGGCGAATGCTGGCAGAATGACGACGTCTGCAAGGCCGATCTGGTGGTCAACAAAAACGATGATTTCGCCGGCTGGGACTACTGGAAAAAGCTCAACAGGGACGGCATCGACTGCACGGTCACATTTGAAAAGAAAGGCAATACTGTCACGGTCAACACCGAAAACGGCGGGATCCTGATAAAAGTCAGGACAGAGCTGTTCTCCGATGACGGAAAGACTGTCTATGCTGCGCTTACAGGTGACCAGTGCGCTATAACAAATATCCGTATCATCAATAAAGACTGAACTGTAACGGATGATGTAAAACAATACTAAAAACGGGGAATGATCGCTCACTCCCCGTTTTATTATGTCTTTCTCCCCCTCAGTCGTGGTCCTTGATATGCTGACAGAGATCGAATGCAAAGCCGGACGGCGACTTCATCATACAGGACCTGTTCGACTTTGTATCCACTGTCGACTCATCCGCTTTGGAGTTGACAAAGCCCTTGGATTTAAGGTAATCATAAGCCTCATCGAAATTGTCCACGTTCATACGGATAAGAGTCATATCCTGGGGCATACTGTCCACCTGAGAAATATCGACATAGAATCCGCCCTCATTCTTCATACGGACTGTGGTGATGTCCTTACCGCTGGAGTTTACGGTGATACGGTGTCTTCTCTCAAAGCCGAGCTCTTCAAACAATGTGATGGCAGACTCTGAGTCCTTGGTAAGGATAAGCGGGTTGAAAGATGTGATCTTCATTCTGATTGCCTCCTGTTTTTCATATTATTCCGCACTCTGCTGAATATTAAGGCTGATGCGGAGGTGTGTGCATACTGCTTTATATACAAAATGTTTTAAAGCATTAAACAACTGTATTATAACACACATTTGCATATTTGTCAAGAGGATTTAACCAATGCAAAATTATTTTTTATTTTTAGCAAAAAGCACAGTTTCTTTCATCTGTAAACTATCCAATAAGTAAAGAATGCCGAGGCGCCTATGCCTAAACAAGAGATCAGGCCGTCAAGGCACTGCGGAAGATCGCACCCAAAGGCACAGCACACACATTTAATCGGACAGCAAAGTCCCCGGCATCGCCTGATACCAGGGACTGGATCCAACTGAAGTTTTACGTTTCGCTGTAATGCTCAGCCCTGACTGACCCGCTCAATGCAGTCTCAGGCATTATTTCATTAAGGCAATACCGCACAACCCCTGTGCGTCAGATCGCGCGCAAGCTCAACAAAGTTGAGCTGAGATTTTTCGTCAGAGTGCATAAATTTGACGCAGGTTTGCAAGCGAAGTTCACTTCGCTTTACGCAACGTCAAGGAGAATTGACGTCATCTTTGATGACGTTGGTGATCATGACGGATAAGCCGGTCGTCAAGCAGGCTTGACACGGCAGATGACGTGCAG
>JAFXRI010000045.1 GCA_017526445.1 Ruminococcus sp.
GCATAAATTTGACGCAGGCGGGCGAGCGAAGACCAATTCGCTTTTCGCCCGGCAAGGAAAATTTGTGTGCTATGACGGAAAATATGCAAGCAGATGACGTGCAGAGGCGCAAGCCGCGGGTTGTGCGGTGTTGCCTTTATAGTACATGTCCATCGCAGCTGCTCTCAGAAAGTATACTGCATGAAGTTGCCGTTCTTCCTGAAGCCGAAGTCGGTATATAGCAGCACGCCCATATCCGAGGCAGTGATCTGCACACAGCCGCAGCCGCGCTCCTTCGCCTCGTTCACTACGCGGGAGAGCAGCTCTCTGGCGATACCCCTGCGGCGGTAATCCTTATCGGTGAACATTGATGACAGCAGACCTATCCTGCCGCTGGGACAGCTGAAATATGGCGGCTTCTCGACTATAGACATACCGCTGGTGCCGATCAGTCTGTCACCGTCAAAGGCAAGCCATGACACGAATGTATCATCCGCAAGGTGGCGCTCGTAGTAGTCTCTGAGGGCAGGACGAAGGTCAATGTCCTCAGTCGCACCCTCCTCACGCAGCTGACCTATACGCATTTCAATAAAGCGGTCAACATCCGTCTCTGTCAAAAGTCTGTATTTTATCTCCAAATTCATCCTCCTAAACTGTCAAACGCCTGACGCAGACTTCTCACGCCTATGACCTTTATGCCGAAGCGTCTGAGGTCTATGCCTTTAAGCGACTGCGCAGGAAGGATGCACCGCTCAAAGCCCATACGCTCGGCCTCGCTGATGCGCTGCTCGGCATAGCTTATGTTGCGGAGCTCTCCGCCGAGGCCTATCTCACCGAATGCAATGGTCTTTTCGTCCACCACCTTGTCCCGGAGACTTGAATACAGCGCCAGCGCCACAGAAAGATCAGCAGCCGGTTCATCGAGTCTCATTCCCCCGACAACGTTGAGATACACGTCAAGGCCGCCGAAGAAAAAGCCCAGCCGCTTTTCAAGCACGGCTATTATCAGATAAAGCCTGTTGTAGTCGAAGCCGTCGGCTGTCCTTCTCGGCGAGGCAAAGCTGCTCTTTGAGACGAGCGCCTGCACCTCCGCAAGTATGGGACGGCTGCCCTCCATAACACAGGCAACGCATATTCCCGAAACATCCGTCGGCCTTCCGGAAAGCAGCAGCTGCGAGGGATTCTCGATCTCGGCAAGGCCGCTGTCCCGCATCTCGAAAACACCTATCTCGTTGGTGGAGCCGAAACGGTTCTTGACAGCTCTCAGTATGCGGTAGGAAAGATTTCTCTGCCCCTCAAAGTAGAGCACCGCGTCCACGATGTGCTCCATTACCTTCGGGCCGGCGATAGCACCGTCCTTGTTGACGTGCCCCACGATAAAGAAAGGTATCTCCTCGCTTTTGGCTGTGCGCATAAAGAGGTTTGTACACTCCCTAACCTGTGTCACCGAACCGCAGGCCGAGCTGAGTCCCTGTATGCTCATAGTCTGTATCGAGTCGATGATGACTATTTCAGGCTTCTCCTTCACAACCGCGTCGCAGATAGCCTCACAGTCGTTCTCGGCAAGCAGATACAGATTATCGCTGTCCACACCGAGCCGTGAAGCTCTGAGCTTTATCTGCCTTACGCTTTCCTCTCCCGAAACATACAGTATAGTATGCTCCTCTCCGAGGAAACGGCATATCTGCAAAAGGATGGTTGATTTGCCGATGCCGGGCTCACCGCCGAGAAGCACGAGACTTCCCTTGACGAGACCTCCCCCCAGCACCCGGTCCAGCTCACCCATACCGGTGGGGTACCTTACCTCGTCACAGGAGGCATCAAAGCTCCCGATGCCCACGATGGAGTCCGACACATCCCTGGATGATCTTGCCCGCGCCCGGCCGCCCGCCGCAGGTGCCGGCGCCGACACGGTCTCCTCAAAAGTATTCCACTCACCGCAGCCGGGGCACCGGCCGTTCCATTTCGGCGACTCATACCCGCACTGGCTGCACACAAAAACGCTTTTTGCCTTAGCCATATTACAATATTACACTCCTGAACCTTAATGTTCCTGCGGCTGAGGGATCTCTCCGACGAGCCGCAAACACACCTTATACCTATTATATTATAGCATCAGTACGCTGAATTGTCAAAAGATTTTTACAAAATCGCAAAAAAATCCGAAAAAAGTCTTGATTTTTGGACAGTTGTGTGTTATAATACAGTAAATAGTATACGATCGACTGCTTAGGCCTGCATTAATGGTATTCCGGATCAAGGGGGAATTATTATGACTAAACGATTTTATGTAACAAAAGCTCCCAGCGGTTCAGCTCCCGGCTTCGACCGTTTTTCGCGTATCGAGCAGCTGAACGACCTGCTGGCACAGGGCTGGAGGATCAAGGAGTTCGTCTCCGACAAGGATGAGGCCTTTTTCCTTATTGAAAAGGTCTGAACGCAGCCGTCACAATGGCTGCACATCATTCAGCAATGCAATAAACTGACATCGGGAGGAAAGGTCATGGATCTGAAGGCAATGAACAGGATCTCATACGGGCTGTATGTTCTGACAGCGGCTAACGGCAGCTTTTCAAACGGCTGCATAATCAACACCCTCGCACAGGTGACCAGCTCGCCGAACCGCGTTTCCATAACTGTCAACAAGGCAAACTACACCTGTTTTATGATAAGAGCCAGCGGAAAGTTCAACGTTTCTATGATCGATACCACCGCTGATTTCTCGCTTTTCACCCATTTCGGGTTCTCGTCGGGAAGATGGGAGGACAAGTTCTTTGACTTTCCCTTTGCCCGTGCCGGGAACGGCGTGCCCTATATCACCGAACACACCTGCGCCTATCTTTCTGGCGAGGTGGTACAGGAGATCGACCTCGGCACGCACATAATGTTCATAGCCGATGTCACGGCAGCAGAGGTGCTGTCTGACAAGGAAGCAATGACCTATGCCTACTATCACGCCAACGTAAAGCCCAAGCCGGCCGCCGCACCTGCAGCTGCTGAGGGCAGCGGAGAGCGTTGGATATGCAACATCTGCGGATATATCTATGAGGGGCATCTGCCCGAGGATTTCATCTGCCCGCTGTGCAAACACGGCGCTGCGGATTTCTCGCGTCTTGACGGCGAAGCTCCCGCAAAGGAGGATGCTGCACCCGAAGCCGGCGGCGAAGAGAAATGGATCTGCTCGGTATGCGGATACGTTTTCGAGGGATCGCTCCCAGAAGATTACGTCTGTCCGATATGCGGAGTTGGTGCAGACGAATTCAACAGGATGTAGCCTGATCCTGCCGCAGACGGCGAATACGGGCTTACAAACAGAAATGACAGCGGGGCTGCTGCACTTTTCGTGCTGCAGCCCCGCTTTGTTATATTTATCCTGCGGTCCGCGTCTGCTGAGGAAATGTCATACCGTAAATGTCTTGTCCATCCACTTGATCCTTTTCTCGATCCATTTGAGGAGATCGAAGGAACAGCCCACAGCCCACTCATTCGTTTTATTGAGGTCATCATTGAAGGTGCCTAGCAGAGAGGTCTCATCGTCGATGACTTTCCTTATGGCACCGGCCTTGTTGAGAGCAGTCCACTTTTCGGAAGCGAGCTTCTGAAACCACTCCTGCTTGCCGAGGACTACCAGCCAGGGATTGGTGCGGTCACCGTACTGCTTGATGAACTTATCCTCCGAAAAAGCTGCTGCCCAGTGGCGGGATGTCGAATCATTATACGCCCAGTTGAAATCCCAGGGAGATGTGAATTCCAGTTTCTTATGGGTGCTGTCGGGGGAGAAATCTATGCACATAAAGAAGCTTCCCTCGCCGCAGTCATAGTCGTGGACGAGCTCGTAGAGAAGATAGAGGTCAACCACGGAATCGAGATCCATCACAGCTCCTACAGTCTCCTCCGCGGAGGTGAAGGAGGCATCGATCAGATCATAATTCTCGTCGAAGGTCTTATACCGGCCCTTCTCGCAGGCAAGATAGACCAGCTCAAACAGGTTGTTCATATACTTCTTTATGAACTCCATCTGCTGGACGGTATAGATATCGCTCTTGACCGAATACTCGGCGGGGACGAATTCTTTTGTCGTTCCGCGGACGTCAGTGACCACATGGCCGCCGTAATCCATCTCGAAAAACAAAGGATCAGCCTCGTCATAGGCGTAGTTGTCTATCTCGAAATAGTACCCTATATCATTTCCGGTATAGCCCTCGGCAGGCTCGGTGATGTCCACGCGCTCCTTGTTGACCTGACACTGCTCGCACATCAAGTATATATCCTGATACTTGTCGTTGACATACAGCAGGACGAGCTGACCGTCGCTGCAGAAGGTATCATTGCCGATTATGGCGCGTCCGAAGCGGAGGGCTATGTCATTCCGGATCAGGTCCCAGTCGCTTTTGAGCAGCACCCAGCTCCTGCACTGCGCCCCGCCGTTGAGGCCGAGGACGCTTGTCTTCTCGTCAAATTTAATGCGGTAGGGAACGGTGTTTCTCTTGATGTCCGACTCCTTGCCGTAATATGCGCTGGAGTTTCCCCTGACTTTTACTCCGGCAGATGCTTCGCTGATGACATACTTCTCGTCGCAGCCAAAGATATCCACCACGCAGGAGGTATATTCGTCTCTTGAAAGGATATACTCCTTGTTGTCCTTGGTGGTGATATTTACCACCGGCAGGCCCTTTTCCTTGATATGCTTTTTGATGAACTCCTGCTTTTTGTCTGCATCGACACCGAGAGAAGCATAGCTTGCAGGCGTCTCGTTGACGGTCTGCTTTGGCTTGACATCGAGCATATCTACCTTTGGGGCAGGCTCGGAGACATCCGGCTGCGAGGAAGCCTCTTCAGCAGAGGAGGTCTCGGTCCCGGAGGACACGGAGGAGCTTTCGGGCGCGGAGGATGAGTCTGAGGAGCTTTCATCCTGCTGTGAGCAGCCAGCTGTCGTGAACATCATCACGGCGGCTGCGAGGATCACTGTGAGTTTTTTCATATTACCACCTTATAAGCTTTGAACGGAGATCGGATGCGGACGGATTTGCATTTTCCATAAAGATATGCTATAATGTTCCCGACAGGGGGACGTGCTATGGAAAAGATCAGAAAGCATATAGTCTTTCACGGCTCGGTACAGGGCGTGGGATTCAGATACAGGATGTACTATGCCGCACAGCACAACGGCGTCAGCGGCTGGGTGCAGAATCTTTACGACGGCTCGGTAGAGGCCGAACTGGAAGGCTCCGAGAGGTCGATAGACGACACCGTGATGCAGACTGCCGGCGGAAGATTCGTTTCGATAGACAGTATGGAAGTCCGCACGGTACCGGTATGCAACGACCACAGCTTCCGGATAAAAGGATGATCTGCCGGATCCATATTAGATGATCTGCCGGATCCATATTAAATAATATACCATTTTTCACCATCAATGTCAACAGACATTATGCGCAAAAAAGGCCCGTGTTTTTGGTGGGTATTGCCGGATAACGGCTTTAGGGGAGGTTCATTATGATAGTTGAGAACGGACAGTGGCTGATGCTCGGAGCTTCTGACGGAGATCCGGATATGATACACGATTTTGATGAGCTGGTAAGCTATGTTGACAGGGTGGGCTTCCTGCCGTTGTTCTCAAACGGTGTGGAAGGCTTCTCCGCTGAGGAGCACTGTGATCCGCGGTTCTGGTGGACCGGGCACGAAACGCGGGATCCCTGGGAGTGGCGCGTGTATGCGGCAAGATCGCGCCGTCTGGTGTACGGCAAGTTCTTCGCGGGGAAGGCAGGGTTCATATCTCTGGAATGGCTGCCGGTCTTTGCGAACTACCGCCGGAACGGCTATGATTTTGACAGCCTTTACGAAGAAGGTATGGCGCGTCACAGGTCGAAATGCATAATGAAGCTTTTTGAGGACCGTGATGCCCTGTTCTCCCATGAGATCAAGGAAATGGCAGGCTTCGGCAAAGGAGGGCTCAAGAATTTCAGCGGGATAATGACCGAGCTCCAGCACAGTCTGTACCTCATCGTGACCGATTTTGAGCAGAAGCGCAGCAAGCGCGGGGAGAAGTACGGTATGCCTGTGGCGCAGTACGCTATGCCGGAAAGCATATTCTCCTACGAAGCGGTGACAGCCGCTTACAATGAGGAGCCCGGGGTCTCCAAAGATCGCATATACTCCCGTGTCCGGGAGCTTTATCCCGGCTCCTCGGAGAAAGAACTGAAAAAGCTCCTGTAAGTATAGGCAATACCGCACAACCCCTGTGCGTCAGATCGCGCGCAAGCTCAACAAAGTTGAGCTGAGATTTTTCGTCAGAGTGCATAAATTTGACGCAGGCGGGCGAGCGAAGACCAATTCGCTTTTCGCCCGGCAAGGAAAA
>JAFXRI010000046.1 GCA_017526445.1 Ruminococcus sp.
GCATAAATTTGACGCAGGCGGGCGAGCGAAGACCAATTCGCTTTTCGCCCGGCAAGGAAAATTTGTGTGCTATGACGGAAAATATGCAAGCAGATGACGTGCAGAGGCGCAAGCCGCGGGTTGTGCGGTGTTGCCTTAAACGATTGAAATGATTTCAGTGATCGAAAAAAATAAACCTATGCTCTCATAGAACTGGAGGTCTGAAATGGAAAAGCAATTTGATTACGGCAGCTACGCCGGCTATCGGGAAACCGTGCAGACGCTGAACAAAAATCTTAGAAGCCTGCTTGCCCTCAGCGAGGATATTGCGTTGGTGAATACCGCCAACTCCATCCGCGAAACTATCGAAAAAAGTGAGGCCGATCACTTTGAGGTGGCTATCGTCGGCGAGTTCAAGCGCGGAAAATCCACGCTGATAAATGCCCTTCTCGGTCAGGAGGTCCTTCCGGCCGATGTCCTCCCCGCAACAGCGACACTCAACCGCGTCACCTACAGTGAGGAGCCCTATGTGCAGGTGGAATATAAGAACGGTATCAGTGAGCGCGTGGATATTGACCAGTTGGAGAACTATGTCACCAAGCTCACCGCCGAGGCCGAGGAAATGGCTGAAAAGGTCAAGGAAGCCACCGTGTATTACGATACCGAGTTCTGCAAGAACAATGTGGATATCATAGATACTCCCGGACTCAACGACGACGAGCAGATGACCAATGTCACACTTTCCATACTCCCGAAGATTGATGCCGCCGTGTTCGTTATCAGCGCAAATTCGCCTTTCTCGCAGTTTGAGAAGGACTTCCTCGAAAAGAAGATGCTCACCTCAGACGTGGGAAGGATCATCTTCGTCGTGAACTGCTTCGGCACCTTCTCTTCCGAGGATGAGAATAAGATCGTCGAGACCGTCCGTGCCCGTATCACCAAGTACGTTATGGATAAGGCCAAGCTCGTTATGGGCGAGGACAGCCGCGAGTTCGCCGCATATAAGAGAAAGATCGGCACACCGAGAGTCATCGGCGTGTATGCAAAGCGTGCCCTCACCGCTAAGAAAATCGAGGACAGCGGCCTGCTGGAGGAATCGAATTTCCCTGAGTTCGAGAAGGCCCTTGAAACTATCCTCACCAAGGAGCGCGGCGTTATCGCCCTCCAGATACTCACTAATAAGATCACTAACTCCGGGACCGAGATACTCCGCTCGGTGGTAATGCAGGAGAATGCCCTGATGATGGCCAATGACGAGTTCATGGTCAAGTATGACAAGGCTATCAGCGAGATCGACGATATCAGAAGCAAGAAGAGACAGGAGTTCGTTAAGATCAACGAGTCGGCTAACCATGTGTTCGCAGATCTGAAGCCTGTGCTGGACAGCTACTGGACCAATATCGAAAAGGCAGCTATGGAGGTCATAGACAACTTCCAGATGTCCTCCGACGACTTCAAAAAGGACCAGCTAAAAGTGGTCTCCGCCAAGCTCACCGATAAGATCAGAGAGGCGATAGAGGTCAAGGCATCCCTCATCTGCGAGCAGATACAGAATGCTATCAACGTCGCTATCAGCGTCGAGGCCGACAGACTCCAGGGCTTCGAGGATGAGTTCTTCGAGAGCGTTTCCCGCATCCAGGAGATGTTCACCCTCTCTGACAGAGTCTCCAAGAACGGCAGCGGAGTGGATAAGGGCATAGGTGCCGTGTTCGGCTCCTTCGGCGTGGGCGCAGCTTTCCTCGGATTCCGCGAGGCAGGACTCAAAGGCGCTCTGCTGGGATTCGGTACGGGACTTGCAAGCTTTTCGGCTATATTCTTTACTACTGTACTAAGCCTCTCGCCTGCATGGCCGGTGGCTCTCGTGCTCATGGCAGCATCGGGACTCGGCGGCACACTTGCAGCGGGCCTTTCCATCGACCGTTTCCTCGTCAATGAGAGGATAGATAAGTATAAGACCAATTTCAAGAATCAGGTCAAGAAGCAGTTCCATGAAATGCGCATCAATAACGACTTCACCGAGACCGTAAGACGTCAGGTGTTCTCGGCATTCGAGGGACTCAAGAGCAAGATCGAGAGCGAGACAGAGATCATCCTGAGAGATACACAGGAGACTCTCGACAACCTCAATGCGCTCAAAACAGAGAAGAACAATCTCTCCGAGAAGGAGATGGAGCGCCTGCACGGCATCGCCGAGGCAGCCAGCGCTATCGTTTCCGATGCCTATGCTTTGAGAAAGGCACTCTCTGAAAATACGGAAACGCTAACGGCTTCATAAGGCCGCGGCTGTATCCGCAATACTGTTTTAGGAGGTACTTTGATGAGTGAGGCTTTAGAGAAGCAGAACCCGCTGTTGGACATCGACACAGGATTCCGCTCATATCTCAATGCTTATACACGTTCTTTTGAAAACCATAAGATCGGCGGTCAGCTTGACTATGCCTTTGAGTCCGACTATGCCGTAAGGCAGAAGATCTCGGGACTCGGCGGCTGGGGCAGGCTCTCCCGCGCGGTCGCAACTGCGGATATTTCTGCCGAGGCCAAGCACCTGTTTATGAAGTGCGATCAGGCCGGAGCCCTTAAATATCCGGATATATATAAGACAGTTAAGAAATGTGCTGAAAGGCTGGAGCTCAATCTGCCTATAGTCTTTATCAGAACAGACATCGGCAAGCCGCTGGTGTACTCTTTGGTGAGCGATATCATCGATCCCTGTATCGTTGTCAGCGACTGGGTGGTGAATATGTGCGATCCCGATGAGATAGATCTGCTCATCGGTTCGGAGTGCGGCAGACTCCAGAATGACCATACCCTCTATAACTGGGCGTTCACCTATCTGAACTATAATAAGGATGTCTATGTCCCTGTGGAGCGTTCGTATAAGAGCGCCGTCAGCAACCAGCTGGTGTGCTCGCTGATCGAGTGGGTGAAGTATGCCGATGTTACCGCCGACAGAGCAGGTATGATCTGTATGGACAAGCCGGGACGCTTCTGCGAGGTCATCTGCTCTATCTATAATAAGGGATATGTGGATTTCTTCGGAAGAAAGGCTTCATCTCTCGACGCTTCAAAGCTGTCCGAGCTTACAAAGGGTTATTCTGCCCTGAATGCCAGAGCCCTCAGAGCCGATCCCTCTCTCAAAGAGCTGGAAAGACGGATCGTTGCGGCTAATGAGTTCCTTACCTGCGATCTGCTGTTCAACTGGAGACGCGACCTTGAAAAGCCCGTCGGCCAGCGCCTGAACTCCCAGATGTGCGATGTCAGAAGCTCTATGCTTATCGGAACGGGGGGGCAGTGATATGGATATATACAATAATGTCTCCGCCGCCGAGGATATAGAGACCATACGTTCCAAAATGCATATAATAATGGAGGATAAGGAGATCTCCGGCGTTCTGGGGAGCGACTTTATCGAGGAGCTGAAAAGCTGGGATGCCATTGTCGAGAAAAGATCCTCCGAGCCCTTTACCCTCGTTATACTGGGTGAGTTCAAGAGGGGCAAGAGCACCATTATCAACGCCCTGCTGGGCAAGGAGCTGGCTCCTTCAAATGTCTCGCCCGAGACATATACGATAAACGAGATAAGCTACGATCCCATCCCGAAGGTAGAGGCCGTCCTCGAAAACGGCGACAGGCGCATCCTTACCTTCCGCGATATCACCAGGGACAGGCTGAAGATCAAAATGCGCCTCTATCCCTCCAAGATCGCTTACCTTGATATAAAGGACAACGCCGAGATACTCAAAGAGATGAGGATAGTCGATACCCCCGGCCTTTCGGACCTGGAGGACCTCGACAAGCAGGTCACCGAGTACCTCGTCAATGCTGATGCCATTATGTATGCGACATCCAGCCTCCTGCCTTTCTCGGAGACCGAGCAGATCTACCTTGCCAGCCATATCCAGCCCCAGAGGTTCGGTATGCTGTACATACTCGTCAATATGATGGACGCCTTGCAGAACCGCACCGATGTGGATAAGATCATGCGCAGGTTCAGGAGCATCTCCGGAAGGATAGTCCCCAATGCCATAGTTTACGGGATAAGCGGCGTGGATGAGTTTATGCGCAAGACAAACGGCCTGCGTCCCTCGGACAAGGGCACAAGAGAGTTCTACGAGACTCAGTTCCTGCAGTTTGAGCTCAGCCTGAAACGTGACATCATAATGCAGAAAGACATCATCCGCACCAAGCGCGTGTTCACTATGGTCGAGCATATGGTCTCCGAGACCTATGCAAAGATCAGGATGCTCTCGGATATGGCCGAGATGGATATGCGCTCTATTGAGAACAAAACTGCCGAGTTCGACGAGAAATGTTCGCAGCTGGCGGAAGCCCTTGCCGAAGTCAAGCCCAAACTCCACCTCAATGTCATCGAGATGCAGCAGGAAGCCGAAAAGTGGATGTATGAGTTCTTCGCCAAGCTGAGACAGAGCATGATCGAATGCCGTCAGAAGGACGAGAACGGACAGGACATCTTCGCGGCGGAGGATATAGAGAAGTATTTCTACTCTTATCTTATGGAGAAGGTGGGCGAGGCCTACCGCACCTGCATCGAGCATCACCGCAGACGTATAGATCAGTTCGTCGAGAATACCGCCCGTGACCTCTCCCGGAGGCTGGGCATCAAGGAGCTAACTGAAAGACTGCAGAACGCCGACAGCGGTATGCTTATGCGCTCGATGAATACCAATGTCACCCGCTCGGTGATGAGCGTCAAGCTGTTCGGCACATCCGAGACCTTCCCGCCTGCGACTATGAGCACTTTCAGCATCATACTCAAAAAGAAGAAGCAGACGGATATCATCGACATAGCCCTTGAAAACTACGACGAGATCAGGATCAATATCGTCAACGACATCAAGAACGTCTATCAGGATATCGAGGTCAAGGCCATTCAGCAGCTTGATGACCTCTACCACCACCAGGCCGAGGTCGGACACGAAGCCCTCGACCGTGCAAAGCAGGTCTTTGTAGATCTGGACAACAAGACCGCCGGGGAGATACTTGCCCGGGCGAATACGATCGTCGAGGAATGTATCGACATCCTCGAGAAATACCCGGAATGATATTATCGCCCCGCTGAAACACAGCGGGGCGATCTCTGTTATATACGAGCAGGGAACAGCTGCCCGCAGGATAGGCGCAAAAAAGCCGGAGACCTGAGTCTCCGGCTTGAATTTGTTTTGTCTGAAAGTAAATTACTTTCTCTTCTTGGTAACTACGAATGCAGCACCAGCAAGTGCAAGACCTGCAACTGCGAATGCAGCGGCACCGGTTCCGGGGTTGCTGCCCTTCTTAGCTTCCTCTGCTGCCTTCTTAGCATCGTCAGCTTCCTTCTGAGCGGCTTCCTTAGCAGCGTTAGCATCGTCGAGCTGCTTCTTGAGATCAGCGATCTCAGCATCCTTAGCAGCGATCTCGTCCTTCAGCTTCTGGATCTCCTCGGGATCAGCATTGTTAGCCTCAGCCTCTTCAAGCTGTTTCTTGAGATCCTCTACCTGAGCTTCCAGCTCGTCGATCTTAGCCTGCTTCTCGTCGATGAATGCAGCAGCGTTTTCCTTGTCCTTGGTGAGCTGCTCTACCTGACCGTCAAGAAGGCCATTTTCCTTTTCCAGATCTGCAATAGTCTTGGCATCCTTCTCAGCATCTTCTTCGAGAGCCTTGATCTTCTCGTTGAGCTCGTCGATCTCTTTCTGAGTAGCAGCGTCGTAGTTTGCTCTTGCAGCCTCGAGAGCCTCCTGAGCCTTAGCGAGCTTGTCAGCAGCATCTTCTACAGCCTTCTTAGCAGCCTCAAATGCATCGGTATCAGCCTCGTCGCCCTCTTCAAGAGCATCGAATGCTTCCTGAGCCTTCTTGAGTACGTCCTTGAGAGCATCGATCTTGTCAGCAGCAGCAGTAGCATCTTCAAGGATCTTAGTTACGTCGTTAAGAGCATCAGCAGCGCTCTCCATATTCTTGATAACGCCCTCGATGTTAGCTTCTTCAAGAGCATCCTCGAGTTCATCGAGAGCCTCTTCAGCAGCAGCCTCTCTAACCTCTTTTTTGACTTCATTGATGTCTTCTTCGAGCGCATCAGCTGCTTTGTCATAGTCTTCAAGGGGCTTGTCGAGCGTCTCAAGCTCATCTCTGTGCTCCTTTAATGCTTCACGTGCTTCTGCCTCAGCATCGGTAACAGCCTCATTTGATGCTTTAAGAATATCCTCTGCGTCCTTGATAGCGGCTTCTAACTCTTCAATGGTGCTGTCTTCATCAGCAGCGACTGCAGCAAGAGCCGATCCTGCGTTTGCAACATCTTCCGAAGCCTTATCTACAGCATCATTAAAGTTCTTAAGATCAGCATATGTGAGTACATTGGTTCCGTCCTCAGTAAGGAGCTTGATATTTGTGAACTTAAGTACTGCGTCTTCATTATCGCCGCCCCACCAGCAACTCATCTGGAGAAGAGCCCAGTTATTAACGTCTTCTCCCTCATCGAGGAAAAAATTGTCTTGGAGGCGATTGCTGATGTCAAATTGCCAATAATAAATATCGTCGGATTTATCATCCGGTGTGTCATTTGTATCTACTTTACAGTTACCATTGTCATATTGATCCTGACCCCAGATCTTGGTTCCCTGCGCGGGATCATCCTCAGGAAGATCGTTATTCCAATGATAACCTGCGTTCTCAGCGACACCGCCGCCAAAACCGTCACCGGTGCCGTCTTTCTTAAGAATGACAGCGGAAGGTGTACCCTCGTTATCCCACCAGCTAAGAGACTCTGACTCTGCCTCAAAATAAAGATTTTTGATGTCAGAAACCTTGAAATATTCTCCAAGTCCCTTCTCGTTCCAAATAGCCTTCAGATCCAAAATATCATTTTCCATCTTGTAGTTAGCCGAAGCAGAGATCGCCATCATAGAAGCAGCAATAGCAGCTGTTGTCATACCGGCGATGATCTTTTTTGCTTTCATTTTTAAATTCCTCCATCTTAATACATTTTTCATTGACAAACAGAGACACTTCACCCCTGCAGTCTTTGTAATCCAATTGTAACATATTTGGTGACGTTTTACAATAATGCAATTCACCAAATTTTAATGCACGCTGTTATGCATTTTAAACAAAAGGAACAATAACAGCATCATTTTACATTCACCTCTGTCCAAAAATAATAACTGTTGGTATAATATGAAACAGTGCTTAGTCCGGCAAAGGGCATAAACAAGCGCCTCCGTCCTCCCGGATGGAGACGCCGTCAAAATGCTGTTATTCTGCCTTCTTATCTTCCTTGGGAAGTGTTACGCCGTCGGTGGAGAATATGAACTTGACCTTGCCGTTCATATCGTCAGACTTGCCCGAGAAGCTTGAATAGCCCTTGGAAGCGTCCACCATTGCTTTGAAGCGGTTCACGACTTCCTTTACATCCCCGCCCAGAGCATCAACGATCTTGTCGATGCCCTCGGACTTGAACTTCTGCATACCCTCTTTCAGGGTGTTGGAACCTTCTTCAAGCTTTTCAGCACCCTCGGAGAGCTTCTTTGCTCCGTCAGCCAGCTTTCCGAGACCGGTGTCCAGAGCTTCCGCGCCTGTGGAGAGTACCTTTGCCCCGTCAGCGAGAGTGCCTGTCGAGTCGGATATCGTTTTCAGACCGCTGTTGAGGTCGCCGGCGCCGGTCTTTAACTGGCCGAGCCCGCCGTCCAGCTTCTCGGCACCGTCTTTCAGCTGACCGATGCCGCCGTCCAGCTTGTTTATGCCGTCGATGAGGGCGCCGCTCTTGTCGTTGAGCTGTCCGATGCCGCCATCCAGCTTGGCTGCGCCGTCGGATACCTGCTTAGCGCCGTCTGCCAGCTGTACGCTGCTGCCGGAGAGGGTCTTTGTTCCTTCCGAGAGCTTGGCTGCACCGTCGGAGATCTGTCCGAGCGCTGCTGCCAGGTCGCCGGAACCTGTGCTCAGCTGAGCTATTCCTGCGCTGAGCTTGGTCATACCTTCTATAAGAGCCGCACTCTTTTCGCTGAGCTGACCGATGCCTGCATCAAGCTGTGAAGCTCCTGCCGATACCTGACCGGCTCCCGCAGAAAGCTGGCCTGCGGATGCTGCTAAAGTGCCTGTGCCTGCGTTGAGCTTCTTTGTGCCGTCCGACAGCTTGCCGAGAGCTGTGCTCAGGTCGCCCGAGCCCTTTACCAGCGCCGACATACCCGTATCCAGCTTGGTCATACCTGCTATGAGAGCACCGCTCTTTTCAGCGAGACTGCCAACGCCTGCATCCAGCTGTGCTGCGCCGCCGCTGAGCGTATCCGCCCCTGCGGAGAGCTGCTTGGTCCCTGCCGCCAGCTGTGCCGAGGATGCTGCCAGCTGAGATGCTCCGTCCGAGAGCCCCGATGCTGCGTTTGCAAGGCCGGCAGTACCGGCTTTCAGTCCGGAGGAAGCCTTCTTTATATCGCCTTCGTTCTTCATCAGGCCGGAGAGAGTTTCCTGTCCGGCTATCGTCTGCTCGAGGGTGCCTGCCATAGTGAGCAGCTGAGTTTTTGTCGCTGCGTCGAGCGACTCGCTTTCAGCCATAGCTTTGAGCCCTGCGAGGACCTGCTTGTTGTATGTGAGCGTCTGGTCAAGAGACTGTGCTGCCTGATCTATGCCCGCATCCAGCAGGGCGCCGGTGTCTGCGGCTGAAGCGATACCCGCCGAGAGCTGTGCTGCTCCGCCGGAGAGCTCCTGCATCTTCGTGTTGAACTTATCCTCATTGTCGGAAAGTGCTGCGACATTCTCTGCCAGCGAGGCAGCGCCGTCGCTGACGCCCTTCGAGCCGTTCTTGAGCTCGCTCACACCGCTTTTCAGGTCGGGAGCGGCGGCTGCCAGCTGAGCTGTGCCGTCCTTTGCGTCCTTTATGCCTGCTGCCAGCTTTGCAGCGCCGTCCTTGGCCTGCTTGCTGCCGTCAGCGACTGTCTTCATATTGGAGTCTATCGTCTTTGCGCCGTCGGTGAGCTTTGCCGCACCGTCAGCCACCTGAGCTGCACCGTCAGCCAGTTGAGACGAGCCGTCTTTGAGCTGTGCCACGCCGTCTTTGAGCGCAGGAGCTGCACCTGCCAGCTGGTCTGTGCCAGCCTTTGCGTCCGTCAGCCCCTTGTTCAGCCTGTCAGCGCCGTCCTTGGCCTGTTTGCTGCCGTCGGCCAGCTTGCTCATATTCTCGTCAAGTACTGCTGCGCCGTCGGAGAGCTTTCCTGCGCCGTCAGCCACCTGAGCTGCACCGCCCGACAGCGAGGAAGCACCGTCCTTGAGCTGTGCCACGCCGTCCTTGAGAGCGGGAGCACCGCCAGCCAGCTGAGCTGTTCCGTCTTTAGCAGAGGCCAGCCCGGAAGCCAGCTGAGCAGAGCCGTCCTTGGCTGAGTTGATACCGTCGGCCAGCTTGCCCGAGCCGTCGTAAGCGCTCTTGGTGCCGTCAGCCAGCTTTCCTGCACCGTCTGCCAGTGTAAGAGCCCCGAGAGACAGCTTCTGTGAGCCTGACTTGGCGTCAGAAGCACCCTTTGAAAGGTCCTTGCTGCCGTCGGAGAGCTGCTTGATGCCGCTGTAGAGCTCGGAAGTGCCGTCGCAGAGCTTGTCAACAGCATCGGTAAGTTCACCCAGTTTATCCTTCAGCTGGTCGAGCTTGTCAGTGTGCTCCAGCTCCAGCTCCGAGAATATCTGATTTGTAGCAACTGTCAGCGAGGTAGTGGTCTCAAAATCCTGAACGTCGGCAGAGATCTCAAATGACTCGGGAAGCTCAAAGTCAAGGTTCTTCTTATCGAGGCCCAGACTGCTGTATATGCCCGGAAGTGCCGCGCCGATGACGATGATCCTTGTTCCGTCGGAGAATACCTTTCCGTTGGTGACGGAAACGTTCTTGAACTTGGCGGGATCGAGGATAGTTCCGCTTGCCATAAGGAAGGGGACGCACACCTCATATTCCTTGCCGTCAACGGTCCGTGTGCTCTTCAGATTGTTGATGTAATCGTATCTGATAGTAACTTTTCCGCTCTTGCCGGCGATCTCCTCGGGAGTCATCTCCTGCCCGTCGAGGAAATATGTCACCTTGACCGAAACGGGGAGTTCCTTGTCCGACTTGCCCTTGTAGTAGATGTCGCTGCCCTTGGCATCCCAGCTGAGAGCCTCAGCGTTCTGTGTGAAGGTCTCGTAGCCTTTTACGTTCTCTATGGAAGTAAGGTCGGACACATCATTGATAGAATCGAGAGCGCCGGTGTTCTGGAGCCAGTCGCTGACGATCACTTCCTTGACGTTGTTGCCGCTGGAATAGAGAACATATACCGTCTCGTCCTTGAGAGGATCGGCATCTGAAGCCTTGCGGGGCATCATTGTCTCCTCGACTGTTCTTGTATTGGAAGGCTTAGCCCCCTCGTCATCATTCTGATTCTTAGCATAAGCCACGGTAGCTCCTGCCGAAAGAAGTACAGCGAGTACCGCCGCGATCACCTTTGTGTATTTCATGTTCTTGCCTCCGTTTCGATTTTGTTGGTGTACTGCCTTGTGCGGATGTCGAAGCGCTTTGGCTTGATACCCGCCGTCGTGGCGCAGATGACTTTATCGAGTGCCATGAGGAAGGACGGCAGTGCAAATATTACCGTGAACATTGAGATCAGCGCTCCTCTTGAAAGGAGTATGCACAGCTCGGAGATAAGTCCTATTTCCGAATAAACTCCGACGCCGAAGGTGGCTGCAAAGAAGCCCAGCGCCGAGACCATTACCGACTTGATCGAAGTGGAAAGGGCTATCGTTACGGCTTCGTGCTTTTCCTTGCCCAGACTTCTTTCCAGCTTGTAGCGGGTGGTCATCAGTATCGCGTAGTCCACCGTTGCGCCCAGCTGTATGGTGCCTATTACTATCGAAGCGATGAAGGCGACCTTGCTGCCCATAAATGTGGGTATCGCCATATTGACGAAGATAGCGAACTCGATCACCGATACAAGTATGATCGGCAGCGAGAAGCTTTTGAGTACGAAGAAGATGATAATGAAGATCGCGCCTATGGACAGGAAGTTTACGACCTTGAAGTCGCGGTTGGTGATCTCTATCAGGTCCTTGGTAGCGGGTGCCTCGCCTATGAGCATCGCCTTGTCGCTGTAGTCGGAGATGATTTCCTTTATCTCCTCGCACTGGGCGTTGACTGCGTCTGATGCGACCTCGTATTTAGAGCCTACCATTACAAGCTTCCAGTTCTCGCTTTCAAGCAGCTCGGTAAGCTTTTCGGGGATGATGTCGGTGGGTATCTTGGAGCCGATCAGCGAATCGAGCCCGAGGACCATTTCCACGCCATCGACCTTTTCTACCTTCTCGCAAAGCATCCTTGTATCCTTGGACGACAGGTCCGTGGGTATCAGCAGCATATGCGTTGAGTTCATGCCGTACTCCTCGGCCAGCTTGGTGTTCGCCACGATGCTGGAAAGATCGGCAGGAAGAGTGGAGTCCAGCTTATAGTAGAGCTTGTTGTTGAAGTTGCCGTATACAGCAGGGGAGAGGAGCACGAAGAATACCGTGATGAACACTCCCGAGTGCTTGACGATGAATTTGGCTACGCCATCCATATTGGGAAGCAGTTCCTTGTGGCGTGTCTTTGTGATCGCCTTGTCGAAAATGAGTATCATAGCAGGAAGAATGGTCACGCAGCAGATAACTCCGAAGATAACGCCCTTTGCCATCACTATACCAATGTCGAGACCCAGAGTGTAGCTCATAAAGCACATTGCCAGGAAGCCCGCAACAGTCGTGATCGAGCTGCCGACAACAGAAACTATCGTTCCGCCGATAGCCTCGGCCATAGCGGTCTCGTTGTCGCCGGGATGCTTCGCTTTGTTTTCAAGGTAGCTGTGATAGAGGAATATGGAGTAGTCCATAGTGACTCCCAGCTGCAATACCGCTGCGAGAGCTTTTGTAAGGAAGGAGATCTCGCCGGCGATGAAATTCGTTCCCAGGTTATAGACCACCGCCATGCCCACGCTGAGCATAAAGAATACGGGGATGAGTGCCGAGTCCATCGTGATTGCCAGCACGAGGGAGACCAGTGTTACCGCTATGAGTATATACATCAGTGTCTCGCTCTCGGCGATGATCTTCATATCGTCCGAAATGGCGCTCATACCGCTGACGAAGCACTGATCCGAGGCGATCTCTCTCAGCTCGTCGATAGCGGCGAGAGTCATATCTGCGGCGGTGGTGTCCTTGAAGAAGACCACCAGCAGTGTTGACTTGCCGTTGTCGGCATTGAAGAAGTCATAGAGCTTATCGGGAAGGATCTCCTTCGGCAGGGTTATGTCTGCCAGCGTATCGTACCATACTACACTGGCCACGCCTTCGACCTGCTCCATCTTCTCTTTGGTCTCGACTACCTGCTTGTCGCTCATCCCGTCGATCATTACCATTGAGAAGCCGGCCTTGCCGAAATCCTCGCTGAGGATGTCCTGACCTTTCATAGTTTCAATATCCTTTGGCAGATAAGAAAGGATATCGTAATTCGTTCGGGTTTTGAAATAGCCTATTCCACAGGGTATGAGCAGCAGTATGCCGAGCACAAGGATCATTACCCTGTATTTGACTATGAACTTTCCGAATCTCACCATATATATCAACTCCTGTTTGCTGCCGGACATAATGACCGGCAGTCAGTTTACGTTTGTAACACTATTATACAGCCAAACTGACCGTCAGTCAATAGCTCGCGAAGAAAAAATGACTAATCGTCAGTAATTTTGTATACATACACAAAACTGACCAGCAGTCATTATGACTCTTGGTCAGTTTTGCCTATTGACAATATATGGATTTTGCTTTATAATAAAGGCAGTATCCGAAACCGTATATCCCCGGTCAGGCTGTGAAAGCGGCGGGGCGGCTTGAAGAAAGCGGTGAGTGTCTTGACAAAAGTTGATATGAAAAAGAAGAGCAAGGAGAATTCCCTGCTCAATACTGCATTTGAGTTCTTTACCACGAAGGGCTTCAGCAAGACCTCTATAACCGACATTGCCGGAAAGGCCGGAGTCGGCAAGGGGACCTTCTATCTGTACTTCAAGGACAAGTATGACATCCGCCGGAAGCTGATCGCTGGCAAGAGCGCACAGGTAATGACCATTGCTGCCTATGCCCTCTCTCAGCAGCGCGAGGCTATGAGCTTTGAGGACAAGTTCATATTCCTTATCGACAATATCATCAATCAGCTTGACGAGAATAAATCTCTGCTGAATTTCATCTCCAAGAATCTGAGCTGGGGCCTGTTCATGCAGGCGCTGTCCACTCCCTCTGAGCAGGAAACGGTCTTCCGCGACGAGTATTTCCGTTTGCTGGAGGAGTCGGAGCGCCCGATACGCGATCCTGAGCTGATGCTGTTTATGATCGTGGAGCTGGTGTCGGCCACCTGCTATTCGGCTATACTGTACCGTGAACCGGTCACGCTCGATAAGCTAAAGCCGGAGCTTTACAGGACGATACGCGGCATAATCAGTCAGTTTTCCGAGAAATGACAGCCGCATAGTGATATGAATAATATTCCCCCCTTACGGGCATAATGTCTGTAAGGGGGGATACTTTTTGAAGATAAATATGACCTGTGAAGAATACGAGAAGATGTACAAGCGGGCATCAAAAGACTCGGCAAGTGCTGTGAACATACTGAAAGCCTTTCTTATCGGAGGGAGCATCTGCACCCTCGGACAGGGGCTGACAGCGGCATACACAGCAGCGGGCCTCGGCAGAGAGACGGTCTCTGCGGCGGTATCGGTCACATTGATAGCCCTGTCTGTGCTGCTGACGGCGCTGGGCGTCTATGACCGCATCGCCAAGCACGGCGGCGCCGGCACCCTTGTACCCATAACCGGCTTCGCCAACGCAGTGGCAGCCCCGGCAATAGAATACAAGACCGAGGGCTTAGTGACAGGCGTGGGAGTCAAGATATTTACGATCGCCGGCCCGGTGATACTGTACGGCACGCTGGCAAGTCTCGTCTGGGGCATAATATACTATTTTATAAAATGATAGATCAGACGCCGGCAGGAGCTTATCTGTTATGCTTCTTTTCGCTCCGGAACTGCTTCGGGGTTATGCCACGGTATTTCTTGAAGCTGCGGATAAAATGGCTCTGATCGGAAAATCCCGTCTGCTGGCTTATGTAGCTAAGATCGTGATCGGTGAACAGAAGATATTCCTCGGCCTTGAACAGCCGCATACGCTCGATGTATTCCTTGCAGCTCATACCGTACTGCTCGCGGAATTTCAGTGCGAAGCCCGAATAGCTCATATGACAGCGGGCAGCAATGTCTGCCACGCGAATGCCTTCGTCAAGCCGGGCGTCGATATATTCGGTGATATTCTCTATCCCGTAAAGCCCGTCGGGACTGATGGGACAGCGGTCTATGTCCAGCCCCGCGGCTATCCATATCCTGACGATGCCGAAGATAAGGCGGTATATCTGTGCGCGGAGTATCATATCCCGCCCGTAGAGCCAGCTCTCTGTCTCCATAAGGCAGTCTCCGAAGATCTCCCGGCAATGGAGAGCCTTCGCTTCGTCAGCGCTGAAACAGATGCGCATACCCTTGTCTCTTGCGTATCTGAAAATGTTTGATACAGTCGGAGCGTATGAGTCGGTGTTGTGAAATTTCACGGGATCGAATTTCAGCCCTGCAAAAAGAGGGTATCCCCCGTCAGCCGAGCGTATCGAGTGTACGCACGAGGGCTGTAAAATTATGAGCTCCCCCTCCGAGACTGTGTGCGTAACGCCGTCACAGGTGATCTCGGCGCTGCCGCGGAGTATGTACAGGAACTCGGCGAAATAGTGCCAGTGCGGTTTGACCGGGAATTCGTTCTCAGCCGCATTGAAAAAGAATGTCTCTATCGGAGCATTCAGACTGTCCTGCTTTTCAAAAAGATTTGTCATACCATCCGCACCTCACTTTGCCTTGGAAGTCTGATAACATTATACCACATTTTCTCCGGAAAATCCATAGTCTGAAAGATATTTGTAAAAATCTTCTGGCCGCTGCATAAGCTATGCCGGTATGTTCAGAAGTGATATTTCTGGGCTGTGCGGAAAAATTCTTTGAAAAAATTTCTGAAAACCGCTTTTTTGCAAAGAAGTTGCAAAGGTCGGTGTGTTACAATACAGACAGAACAAAGGAAAACACCGGAGAACAAAAAAGAAATAAATAATACAAACAATATAAGGAGGAAAATAAAATGATAACAACACTGTCACTTCTTGGAGGATCAATTGTATTTGGAGCAGCCTTGATTGCATTAAATCAGTTTTTGGTGGCAAACGCTTCTTAAAAGAATAAAGGAAAAGGAGGAAGACAAAATGATAGCATTTTTCGGCGGATTAGCTGCTTTAACCGGTGTCTTGATCGTAACAGATATAGTTGTAAGAATCGTTATGTAAGAAAACAGTAAATAAACGGAACTAAAAGGAGGAAGACAAAATGATAGCATTTTTCGGTGGATTAGCTGCCTTAACCGGTGTCTTGATCGTAGCAGATATAGTTGTAAGAGTCGTTATGTAAGAAAACAGTAAATAAACGGAACTAAAAGGAGGAAAACAAAATGATAGCATTTTTCGGTGGATTAGCTGCTTTAACCGGTGTCTTGATCGTAGCAGATATAGTTGTAAGAGTCGTTATGTAAGAAAACAGTAAATAAACGGAACTAAAAGGAGA
>JAFXRI010000047.1 GCA_017526445.1 Ruminococcus sp.
GCATAAATTTGACGCAGGCGGGCGAGCGAAGACCAATTCGCTTTTCGCCCGGCAAGGAAAATTTGTGTGCTATGACGGAAAATATGCAAGCAGATGACGTGCAGAGGCGCAAGCCGCGGGTTGTGCGGTGTTGCCTAAAATGAAGGGCTGATGTGTTCCCGGCAGATCGCTGTTTGCCGGGCGTACATCAGCCCCTGTTATTTATTCCCAGCCCTTCCATATCTCCGGCTTGTAACCTACCGTCGCCTGACGGCCGTTCCGGACAATGGGGCTGCGAAGCACCTGAGGATTTTCAAGTACCTTGGCAAAACGGTCCCCGCCGCTGAGGTATTTTATCAGAAGATACGTCTCCTGATCTTTGCATTTGTCGTCTATCAGGTCGTCGAGGGAACCGACAGCGCTTATTACAGACTCCAGCTCCCGCCTGCTGAACCCCTTTTCGTTGAGATCGACCGACTGGAACTTTATGCCGCGCTCCTTGAAAAAGCGTTCGGCTTTTCTTGTGTCCTGGCTTTTCCTTGTCCCGAATATCTGTATGTTCACAGTAACCTCTCCTTACTCAGCCGAAGCTGTCAAGAAGTCCCGACAGCCCTTCGCGCTCGAATATATCTTTATAGTATTCAAGTTCCTTGCTTATCATCCCGTCGATGACGCGCATACCCAGCAGCTCTACCGGAGCGTTGTCGTCGGTGAGCAGACGGTCTCCCGCTTCGTATCTCACCAGCGAGGCTGATACGTCTGTCATCAGCGAGCGTAGTTCCTCGTCTGAGATCTTGTTTGTGTTCAGAGCCAGCCTGGTCAGAATACGGCTGTCATTCGATGCGAACAGCTCCCTGTTGCTGGAGCCGCTGACGTCTGATGTCCATACCTCGCTGAAGACTGATGAGATGGTGTCTGCAAGGTAAGCGTTTATCCCGTCTTCACTGTCCGAGCGCATATTCATATTGACGACCATTACGCCGCCCTCGTTGAGACTGTCCCTTACCAGTGTGAAAAATTCCTTTGAGGACATCTGAAAGGGTATCGTTATGTCCTGATAAGCGTCCACCATTATCACGTCGAACTTATGCCCCTCTTTGCCGGAGCGCAGAGCATTGAGATAGGCTCTGCCGTCATATGTCACGACCTCGATGTCTTTGTCAAGAGCGAAGTATTCGTGCGCCAGTTCGGTGATCCTGTCATCGATCTCCACACCGCATACCTCTGTCTCCGGGAAGTATCTCCTGCACTGTGTCGCATAGGTCCCTGTACCCATACCCAGCACCAGTATCGAGGATCTGTCTCCCGCCTCCGACATCAGAGGCGCTGCCATTGCCGTGTCATAGTAGAGATATGACAGTCCGCCGTTTTTCATATACACCGACTGCACACCGAAGAGTACATTTGTGGAGAGCGCGGTCTTGCGGTCGTCGTCTCTGACCTGCAGATAGTTGTAAACGCTCTCTCCCTCAAAAGTCAGAGTTTTCTCCCAGAAGGCGAAGCCGAGAGTAGTTCCCGCAACGCAGAAGCCGATGAACAGCACCGTGCAGACCGCTGTGCGTATCCATCGCCTTTTGCAGGAGAAGAAATAGACTATCCCCAGCAGTAAAAGCACTCCCGCGAAGATCATAAAGGTAACAGCCGTACCCACAGCCGGTATGGTTATGAAGGTCGGCGCAAAGGTGCCGATTATGCTGCCGACGGTGTTGAAGGCCCCGAGAGTTCCTACGGTGCGGCCGTTGTCGTCAAGGCTGTCGGTGGTGTATTTCACCAGCGAGGGAGTCACCGTCCCCAGCAGGAACAGGGGGAACACAAAGATCAGCATACAGGCAAGGAAAGCCGCCCAGATCAGGAAATTGGTGCTTACCGTGACGATCAGCAGACCGGATACTCCCACGATTATCAGCTTGCCCACAAAGGGTATCGCAGCTATCCATACCGCCGAGAGCAGTATCCTTTTGTAGAGCTTGTCGGGATCCGGATCCTTGTCTGCCCAGCGCCCTCCGAAGTAGTTGCCCATCGCCATAGCTATCATTATGGTGCCGATTATAATGGTCCATACTATCTGTGACGAGCTGAAATAAGGTGCCAGCAGCCTGCTTGCTCCCAGCTCCACCGCCATTACCGACATCCCCGAAAAGAATTCGGTCAGATAGAGATACCATTTCTGCCGAAGTATCGGCGCTTTTTCCTGCTTTATCTCAGTTTCCATATTGATCCTTTCTAAACGGCAGCTCCGCAGAGCCTGCCTTGTTTCCTCAAATTACCAATATATTGCCATTATAGCATAAACCTGCGGGCAATTCAAGCCCCGCCTCTTGACTTTGACGCTGAGGTGTAGTATAATATGCTCAGACAAGCGTTCCTGCATACCTGCGATAACATACTTTTAATTTTGTCACGTAAGTGTCTCCGAAAGGAGCCTTACTTATTTATGCAGCGAGTCAGTTATCAGACAGCTTGTCGGAAAGAACGGAAAGCGTTCTTTGCACTTTCGGCAGCTTACTTTTAATCTTGGTCAAAGATCGTGCAGAGATGTCTGCTGTCACATAGCTTTCCGTATCACTTTTTTTACAGGCGTTTCTTTTTGACGGTACCGGAGTGAAAAAGACTATATGTGCGGCTTACTTTTTATCGCTTTTTCGCATGGCTCCGGGCTTACACCGCCCAAAGAGATGAATGCCGCCTGATCGCCTGTAAAACACTTTAGATAAGCGTTTGATCTGTGCGTGGGTAATGCCCCTGATCGGGTGATGACATCCTTTTAATCTTCACCATTTCCCCTTCACGCCTTTTCAAGTGAGTCATCAGGTAGCTTATCGTATTCTGACGGATAACGGGACTTCTCCGGTCGGGGAAGTCCCGTTTTTGCGTGATCATTTTCCGGTTATGTCTATTATCACATATTCGGACTTGGTGCCGGTCTTGAATTTGATCTCCCAGTCCGAGATGCCGGAGGTCACGATGAAGTCGGTGTCATTGCGGCGCTCGTAGCCGTAGGTCTTGTCGTTCATACCGAGCCACTCGCCGACGAATGTGGCGGGTAACAGCTGCCCTCCGTGAGTGTGTCCCGATACGACGAGGTCGGCAGCGGAGGCGGCTTCGGCATCGTAGTCATTAGGCTCGTGGTCAAGGACGATGATGTATTTGTCTGTGTCGGCGCCTTCGAGAAGGGCAGTCATATCCTTGCGGTCAGGACCGCGAGACTTGTCCATCCGTCCGACGATATAGAACCTGTCGTCCACCAGCTCGTATCTGTCATTGAGGACGTGTATGCCGCTGTCGGTGAGAGCCTTCTCCAGGTCGGAGGGCTCGTAGCCCTGCTTGCGGTAATAGCCCTGATCGTGGTTGCCGTAGCTGAACCATACGCCGTATTTCAGATCCATTGCCCCGAGAGCCTCGCAGGCGCCGCGCATATTCTCGGCGGTGGTCTTGTCGTCGATGAAGTCGCCGGGGAGCAGGAGTATGTCGGGAGACTGCTCCTCGATAGTTCTGAGATGCTCAGCGAAGCCTGCGGCGTCAAAGGTGGTTCCGACGTGGCTGTCAGCGATGAGGGCTATCCGGAGAGTTCCTACCTCCTTGTCGGTGGAGAGGGAGTATTCCGTCTTCCAGACCTTGTGGCAGAGCATCCATCCCACAGTGAGATATACGACAGACGTCCCGATGGCGAGCCAGCCCTGAAAGTTGAACCTGAGATCCTTGCCGCGCACCCGCCTGATGATCCGTGCAGCGAGACCGAAGATCAGGAAGAACAGCACCTCGTGCAAAAGCACCATAGCAGCGTTGACCGTGGACATCGTCAGCACCAGCACACCGAAGACGGCGCCTATTACGCCGTAGGATATAAGCAGCCGCAGCCACCGTTTTCCGTCCGCAAGTTTTTTTATCATGCCGAACCTGCCCACGCAGGCCGCAAGATATACAGCGCCCAGTCCCGTCAGAATAATGACCGAGCCAAAAATCAGTCCCCACTTACCCATAAGCCGACCTCCCAAGCTCCATCGCCGGAGTTTTTTCTTATTATAACATATTATGTCAGAGATTTCAAATGATTTTTTTAAGGCAATACCGCACAAGGGTTGTGCGGTATTGCCTTAAGTGAGGGAAGATCGCAGCAGGACTGCCTGCTGTCTCGCTGAGCGCAGCTATCCCCGAAAACCCCGGCGGCAAGGGAAGGCCTTTGCTGTCAAAAGGCAGCAAAAAAGCGCACAGCCGAAACTGTGCGCTTTTCTTATGTGTATCCTTGTTCAGATATTTCTGCCGCTGTGTCTGCCCAGCTTTTTCAGGCCTGCGGGGACGCACTTGCCGATTATGCCTGCATAGAGCACCTCGGCGATAACGATGTTGCCGATGCCCTGTATTGCGTTGGAGGGCACACCTGTGAGTGCTGTCGCAAAGGAGCCATAGAGGATGCTCTCATAGATCGCATAGCCTGCGACCATAACGATCTCAGCAATGAGAGCAGCGAGTATCGGAGAGAGCTTCTTTCTGCCCGAATTTTTCAGTCCGCTGAACACCGCATATGATGCCAGCGCCATAAGTCCTTTGATGACGAAGGTCGCGGGAGCATATATCCCGTACCCTGCGATCAGGTCGGCCATTGCCGAGCCTGTTGCTGCCGCTGCTGTGCCGTAAACGGGCCCCATCAGCCATGCGCCGATATTTACAAAGCAGTCGCCGAGGTTTATATATCCCTTGGTAGGAGTAGGGATAACTATAAGCAGTGTCGCTACGGCAGTCATTGCCGCCAGCAGTCCTGCGAATACGAGCTTCTGCGTTGATGATCTTGATGAATTGCTTTTCATAATGGTCCACCTCCGGGAGTATGTGCGGTCATTGCCCGCCCTGGTATGATTTTACAGTATAGCACCGTCCGCGGCAAGTGTCAATAGCATATATGGAATTTTATTATATCTCACAAAGGCGGGGGAGTACTGAACAAAAAAATTAGAGGATATTTCCTATTGACATTATAGGAATAGTATGATATCATATATTCAGGGCCGCAAAGGCCCGGAAAACTAAAAGACTTCCTACAATATCCGAAAGTGCGCACCGTTCAGTTCTGAACCGGTGCGCTCTTTCGTTTATCCTATTCCTCCTCGGAAGTGAACCATTCCTTGATCCAGCGTCCTTCCTCTGAAAGCTCCTCATCGGTCCAGCCGGAGAGCTTGTCGCCGTTGGAGCAATAGCCCAGATTCTCGTGAGTGTACATTGCAAGACGTACACAGTTGGTGTTCCACTCGTCTCTCAGAGCAGTAAAGGTCTCCTTGCATACATAGGCGGGATACCAGGCCACGCCGTGGGTGGACATACCTCTCAGCTGGAATTTCTCGCCGCTGCTGTCCACAAGATCGCTGCCCTTTACGGAAAGAGCGCCGTGCTTCGCAAAGGCGGTATCAGCCTGTACAGCCTGGCCCCGTATCGGGATACTCTTTCCTCCGTTTGATCATCCGCTCAAAGCGTTGCCAGCAGTTCCTTTATCAGTTCTCCCTTCGCAAGTCCGTCGGAAAAGGCGGTGGCTCCCCCTGCAACGGTGCCGAGTTTCAAAGCATATTCAAGATCGCCCTCCGCAGCTCCCGCCAGGAACCCGGCCACCATAGAATCTCCCGCTCCCACGGAGCTTTTCACTGTCCCCTTGCATACCCCGCAGCGGTGCTTCACCCCTTCGGAGTCTATCAGCATCGCCCCGTCTCCCGCCATGGAGACCAGTACGTTCTGAGCGCCCATTTCCCGGAGCCTGCGGGCGTACAGCTCTATATCCTCTTCCGTTGTGATCTCTGCGCCGAACATCTCTCCAAGCTCAAAGCTGTTGGGCTTCACAAGATAGGGCCGGTAGGGAAGCACCTTCATCATCAGATCCCTTTCAGCATCCACCACCGCCCGGATGTCTCTGCCGGAGAGGTGATCAAGTATCTTCTCGTATATATCCGACGGTACCGAGACAGGGATGCTCCCCGCCAGTACAAGGGTGTCGCCGTCCTGCAGAGCCTCCAGCTTATCAAACAGCGCCTTTATATCCTCTCCGCTGATGTCAGGTCCCCGCCCGTTGAGCTCTGTCTCCTCAAGAGCCTTGATCTTGACGTTTATCCGCGAGCTGCCCTTTTTAAGATGTATGAAATCCGTCTTTATGCCCATTTCCGCCAGGCCCTTTTCTATGGCCTCGCCGGTGAATCCCGCCGTAAAGCCGAGAGCCACGCTGGGTATCCCCAGTTCGTGCAGCACCGCCGACACGTTTATGCCCTTGCCGCCGAAGAAAAGCTCCTCCTTCTGCAAACGGTTGGTGCCTCCCAGCCGGACAAAATCAGTGCCGATAACATAGTCTATGGCAGGGTTGAATGTAACAGTATAGATCATTTTTGTTTCCTCCCAGAAATAACTGATGCAGTTTCTGCTGCCCGTCAGGACAAACTGCTTCTGCGGATATGGTAACATATATCCTGTGATTATTCAAGTGACTGCGCCCTAAACGGAGACATCTGTTTTTGTTTTGTAGCATTGAACAGTTTTTGCTTCTAAGTTTTGGTGATAATGACAGCCTGAATGCCGAATTGTCCCTTTCAGAGAAGTGGTTTGAGCCGGTGCTCGGGAACGCCCGGATAAAAAATGATTTTTATGTAATATTACTATTAAGGCAGAAAAAAAAGGCGTAAATTCTCCAAATAGCTTAATTGACGGGCATTGCAGGCTGTGATATAATAGTGTTATGAGATTTTAGCAATGTATTAAGGCAACACCGCACAACCCGCGGCTTGCGCCTCTGCACGTCATCTGCTTGCATATTTTCCGTCATAGCACACAAATTTTTCTTGCCGGGCGAAAAGCGAATTGGTCTTCGCTCGCCCGCCTGCGTCAAATTTATGCACTCTGGCGAAAAATCTCAGCTCAACTTTGTTGAGCTTGCGCGCGATCTGACGCACAGGGGTTGTGCGGTGTTGCCTTAATTGATTTGTCAGCGGCAGATCATAAGCTCCGGCAGGAAAGTACATCCCCGGATCTGACGATCACCTGAAATCAACCATGAAAAGGAGAAAGAACATGAGAAAGACATTATCTATGCTTATGGGAGCTGCGGCCGCACTGATCCTCGGAATGTTCTCAGCGTCTGCCGAAGATGTCAGTCTCGATACAAAAAAGGCCGTGAAAGCTTCAAACGATGTATCATTTACAGTAAACTCCAATGCCCTGTCGGTGTCGCGTTTCACATCCGATACCAAGATCACTGTAAGCTGTACTGCCGACGACGGCGAAGGCAGCCCCGTGAAACTCGTGCTCGATTACTGGGATAATTCCTCCGAAGCCAACGGAAAGAAGGGCGAGCCTGCAAAGGTTGAAGTAGCAGCCAAGGAGTACAGCGACGGCAAGGCCGTGTTTACTTATGAGGACATCACCGCCGCACTGGGCGAGACCGATCCCGTACTGGTATATGCAATAGATGTTTCCGCTGTAGAGGGAAGAACAGCTACCTGCACCGGCTTTGACGCGGCCGGCGTGCTCTCCGTCAAGGAGGCAGCCGAGCAGGGGATCCTTCATACGACCTGGGTACACGCCAAGAATCCCAAGGAGAGCGAGAAGTGGAGCCAGAGCATAATCGTCGGCGTCGATCAGTTCGATGTCAGCACTATGACTGATAAGTCTGCGCTTATCGCTTTCTATGATTCCGATGTTGACGAAAACATCGACACCTCTCCCGTAGAGTTCATCCTCCAGAGCACCGACGACAAGGTCTCTCCCAAAGCGAAGAACGGCACCGTCTGGGCAAAGGTCGCGCCGGTCGTTTTCAACAACCGCTTCGCATATTTTGAATATGCCGATATGGTGGATGCCTACGGCACCGATGATTTTAAGTGTGTTTCCACCGTATATATCGGAGATACCGCCAAGGGCAAGATCACATGTACAGATCTGTTCATCTTCAACTGCAAGACTCTTATGCCCGAAGAGCCCGAGCCTGAGTCCAGCTCTGAGGCTGAGACAACAACTACCACAACTACCACAGCGGCAGCTGAATCCCAGCCGGAGGAGACTGTGACCTCCGCTGCTGCGGCCACAGAAAATGAATCATCCGGCGACAAGACCGAGTCTGTCGGCAACAGCATCGTGTTCGTCATTATCGGTATCGTGGCAGGTGTGGTTATCGCTGTCGTAGTAGTATTTATCATACTCAGCAGAAAGAGCGGCAAGACCTACGACGTGAACAGACACAGGTTCGTCAAGAAGAAGTGATCGACCGTTAAGGGGCAGATGAAAATGCAGAGCATCCTGCTCATGCACATGATCCCCGCCGATAATACACAGATCCATATTAAAGACGTTTTCCGTTTCGGGAAACGTCTTTTTTGTGCTGATCTCAATTTAATTAAAATGCTCTCTGTCTATGTAAGCAATAAATGAGGACTTGTATGCACCGGACAGTCCGTGTTTATTTTCCGCCCGGGACTTGCATTTTGACCGCCGGCATGGTATAGTAATAAAAAAACGGAGGTTTATAATATGCTGAAACCGATGCAAACAGCTGTCACGAGAGGGATCTTCCGCGAGAGGATGGATCTGAACCGCAGTTATCTGCTGGAGCTTGACCCGCAGTGTCTGCTGCAGAACTTTTACCTCGAAGCGGGTATCATCATGCCTGGACTGCAAGTCGTTCCTGAGCCTGAACACGCAGATCTGCACTGGGGCTGGGAATCGCCGACCTGCCAGCTGAGGGGACATTTCCTTGGACACTGGATGTCCGCTGCGGCAAGGGTGATCGCAAGCGAGAAAAACGCAGTCCTGCAGCAGAAGCTTGACTTCATCGTATCAGAGCTGGCACGCTGTCAGCAGCGAAACGGCGGCGAATGGGTCGGCTCAATACCGGAAAAATACTTTGACTGGATGTGTACGCCGGATTACATCTGGTCGCCGCAGTATACGCTGCACAAAACAGTTATGGGCCTGACGGATGCATACCGCTATGCTGACAATTCACAGGCGCTGGAGATCGTCAGCCGCCTTGCAGACTGGTATCTCAAATGGACAGAGCGTCAGCCGGACGGGATATACAAGGGTGAACAGGGCGGTATGCTCGAAGAATGGGCGGAGCTTTTCGCACTGACCGGCGATGAGAAATACCGCACACTGATCGCACGGTACCGGGATAATTATATATATACAAAGCTTATGAATGAGTCTGATGCACTCAGCGACGATCACGCAAATGCAAGCATCCCTAATATACACGGCGCGGCGAGGATGTACGAGATCACCGGAGATGAACACTGGAAAAAGCTGACGGAGACTTTCTGGAAACAGGCAGTCACGGAACGCGGAATGTATGCGACGACCGGACAGAACGCCGGTGAATTCTGGATCCCGCCGAGATCTCAGGCCCGGTATCTCGGCGCAAACGATCAGGAATTCTGCACGGTATATAATATGGTGCGTACCGCAGATTATCTCTATCGCAGAACAGGCGATGTGCAGTATGCGGATTATATCGAGCGTGCGCTGTATAACGGATTTCTCGCACAGCAAAACCGGCAGACAGGTATGCCTGCATATTTCCTCCCGCTCGGCATGGGCAGCCGGAAAAAATGGGGCAGCAAGCGGCATGATTTTTGGTGCTGTCACGGAACGATGATACAGGCGCAGACGCTGTATCCGGAGCTGATCGCTTATGCGGATCCCGAGCATGATGAAGTGCGGATCGCACAGTATATCCCGTCTGTTTCAACTCTGGATATGGGCGGAAATACGCTGACGATCACGCTCGATCCTGATATGTGCGACCACAATAATCAGGTGTTTTTTGAGGAACACGGCAGCAGTGAAAAATCACGCTGGTCGTTCAGAGTCTCGGTGCATTGCGATAAGCCGCAGAGATTCACGCTGAAACTGCGTGTTCCTGTCTGGGCGAAAGGCTGCACGTTCCTGCTTGACGGCAGCACTGTTACCGGATCATCCGAAAATGGATATATCAGCATAACTCAGGAATGGATGAACGAGACCTTGCAGATCCGTTTCGGAAGCGGGATCACCGCAGAACGGCTCCCCGATCAGCAGGAGCTTGCGGCAATACTCGAAGGGCCGGTAGTGCTTGCCGGGCTGACCGACCGCGACTGCGGCCTGCAGGGCGAACCCGCTGATGTACTGATGCCTCGCACCGAGCATACCTACAGTACATACCCCTGGAAACAAAGCTGTTTCGTTACCCGGGACCAGCCGGAGAATTTCCGCTTTATCCCGCTTTATGAGGTCAATGACGAGACATATACTGTGTATTTCTCGCTGAGATAAGAAACCGTGCAGAATATGCAGTGCGCTCTGTTTCGGGAAAACGCCGCACCTGCGCAAATGTCACCGGCGGATTTTGAGCACCTATGAAAATCGCAGGCCGGACTTATTAAAATAACACTTCAATCTCTTGCAAATCAGCAAAAAATATGTTATAATATGTAATAGCTGATAAGATAATGTTAACGGGAAAGAGGTGTGCAGAGGATGTCGTTTTCGGGTTATCTTGAAGATCACTGGGGGTTGCTTGTACTGCTTGTGGGACTGGCTATCGGCCTGCGTTCAGACATACACTTGGCGCGGAGGATGATATTTCGTATCTCTGCCACGAATGTGATCCTGTTTATCTATTCCATTTCCTGCTATGCCGAGACCTATCTCGGAAATCAGGCAGACTATAATGTGATCCGTCCCATACTAAGCGCATTTAACTACAGTCTGATCGCCTTTGTGCTGGTGAACATCATTATGATAGTATATCCGGGGCAGAGGATATATCTTTACATCCCGGCTGTGATAAACGCTCTGCTCTGTTTCATCTCGATACCTACGGGGTTTGTGTTTTCTATCGACAAAAACAATCACTTCATTCGCGGAAAACTGGGATATCTGACTTATTTCATCTGTGCGCTGTATCTCATATATCTGATATTCAACCTTTTCAAGCACAGCCGTCTGCGCAAGGAGGACTTTGTATTCCCGGTATATATGTCGCTGACTTCGGTCATTTGCATCATCATGCCGCTGTTCTTTGAGAATGCCTCGCTGCACTGGCTTAACACGACTATTGCTATAAATGTTACTCTTTACTATCTGTTCCTGCAGCAGCAATATACGAAGCGCGATCCGCTGACATCACTGCTGAACCGTCAGAGCTACTATTCCGATGCCGAGAAATTTGCCGAGGACATCACAGCTGTTGTCACGATGGACATGGACGGACTTAAAGAGATCAACGACAGAGACGGCCATATTGCGGGCGACACTGCATTGAAGGCACTGGCTGACTGTTTCTGGAACGCAGCCGGAAGCGGACAGAGGGTCTATCGCATCGGCGGCGACGAATATGTTATCCTTTGTTTCGGTGACACGGTAGAAAAAGTACAGGCTCTGATCGAATGCATCCGCAGGAATGTTGCGGAGACGGAATATACCTGCTCTATTGGGTATGCGATGAAAAAGGGGAACGAGTCGATAGACGAGCTTTACCAGCAAGCAGATCTGAAGCTGTATGATGAAAAGAAGATATTCTATGAGAGGTCTGGAAAGCTGCGGAGAAAGCGCTGAGACCGCACACAGGAAAACAGCAGAGCACCGGATCTTTACGATCAGTTTTTCATATCAGTTTAATGATTCAGCGGCCGGAAAAGCATCCGGCCGTTTTTTCATCTCCGAAACGGATCGTCAGCAATCTTGAAAATAATCATGCGTTTGACATTCTGCGCAAGTCCTGATATAGGCAACACCGCACAACCCGCGGCTAACGCCTCTGCACGTCATCTGCTTGCCAGCTTTCCGTCATATTACCCAAATTCTCCTTGACTTGCGCCAGCAAACCTGCGTCGAATTTAGGCAATCTGACGAAAATCTGGACATCGCATCTGACGCACAGGGGTTGTGCGGTA
>JAFXRI010000048.1 GCA_017526445.1 Ruminococcus sp.
GATTATTGTATCGAATGCTCTTATGACGGCGTAAATTTCTCACAGATGCGTGTGTGTCATATGTGGGAGGGCAAAGGCACGATACGATTCGGCATTTACGCTTGCAGTCCGGAAGATTCGAGCTTTAAGGCAGTATTTACCAATATGAATATCACAGAATGTGCCTGGAAGGCACATGACGGACAGCAGCCGGATAAGGAGTAATGGAGGAGTTGCCGCCGCTGCATCGGCATCGGTGAGGTAGTGCAGGTATTTCTGTGTAGTCTCTGCGGAGGATACAAAAACAGGCGCACTAAAGAAAGGGTACAAGCTATGCAGTTATTCGGGATCTCCGAACAACTCCATCTTTGTATCCTCGGCCTTAATGCATATCGGCTTTGAATATTCTTTTAAAACAAAAAAGGACACCATAAGGTGCCGGGGTCGGTACTATCGGGTTCAGCTTGCTTGAAATGCAAGGGCTTATTATCAAGGCACTGTTTCAGGATGCTCCGAGTCGGAGTCCTGCTGCAATATCTCAAGCAGCTTGACGATACGCAGTTTTTGTGGGTGGGTTCAGACATTTTGCTCCTCCGTTTTTTCTCATATTATATCACATAAAGTTTTTCTTTTTAAAGCACAGCAAAAAAAGCACCTCCGCCGTAGCTCCGGCGAAGGTGCCTTACTGTTCAGTTATTCGGGATAGTCCTCATCTGTGTAACTATCCTCTTCGACCTTCGGGAGACCGTTCATATATTTGAACGGTTCAGGAATATCCGTACAGTGATCTTCGTTGAACACCTGGCTGCCCTTGGCGAAGTAGTTATATGTCGTTTCCACATATGCGTCGTCCCATGTGGCATCGGCGTAGTAGTATTTCCCGTCGATCCCGATGATGTTCCAGGCGTGCTCTATCTCCTTGCCTTCCACAAACCAGCAGGGCAGATCCATATAATCGAGCACCGTCTTGTAAAGCTTTGCATACCCCTCACAGATGAGCTCACCGTTGTGTACTCCCGCTGCAGTAGAGGTCAAGCCGTTTTGCAGTTCTTCACCGTCCTCATCATAAGCGTATTCCACGGCCTGAACAACTCCGTCATATGCCATCCTCTCGCGTTCATACTGATTTTTTCCAGCTGATGCAGTCCCGGAGATGGCGGTCACCTTCTCCTGAATAGCCTTCTGGATCTCTGCACGGAAGCTGCCCTTGAGGAAATCATCCCCGATCGCTACCGAAAGGTATATTTGTTCACCGTTTTCTGTGATAGGCGCGCAGACAGTTGGCACGGCGAAGTAAAATATGGGATTGTCGCGCTCAAACATCGCTCCGGCAAGGGCGAGATCCCGCGGCCCGAGATCGAACTCGCCGTCATCGAAGATCTTACAGCAGTACTCGTCGTGACTGTTGGTCTCAGCATCGTCATAATCCCTGTCCGTGTGCTCCCAGGCATCAAGGCATACTTCTTTAAGGGCGTCATAAACCTTCTGCATCTTATCGCCGTTCTCCAGTGTCCCGAGATATTCGTAATTGTTGGACGAACAACACTTCTTTGCAAACTCGAGACTGCTCTCGGGCTCCTTGACAACCTCCGGCTCGGATACGGTTTCGGTCACCGTAGTGGTAACTGTCTCGGAGGTCGTTGTTGTTACGGTTTCGCTCTGCGTGGTGACTGCCGGAGTCTCCGTAACAGTAGTCACGGAAGTTGAAAGCGTGGTCTCCGCTTTGCTTGTACTACCCGAGCTGCTGCTGTCTGCACAGCCTGCAAGCAGGGACACGGAGATCATCACCGCCAGCGCACACGCTGAAGCTCTCCTCGTCCGGAAGTATCGGAGTGTTTTCTTTTCAGTTGACATTATTCTCCCTCTCTGATAATTCATAAGTATAAGATCTTGTGGTAAAATCTTTTAACATTATTATAACACAATATTTAAGTGTTGTGGGGGCATTTTGATCAAATAATGATTTTTGCATATAGAATTTTTGAACCGTATTTTGTGGAGCTTGCACAAAAGAACTCCGCACAGCATTTCTGCCGTGCGGAGCCTTACAGTAAAGAAAGAGTTGTTCTATGATAAAGAGTTATTTCTTTTTCCCGAAGAAGATGTCGAACAGTATGTCCCAGCCCACTCTGCAAAACAGGTAGATTACAACAAACAACGCGATAAGCCCGAGTATTTCCCACATACTGTTCACCTCACGATCTTTTGATCTGATATCAGTATAGCAGATCAGATATTCGGAAATTATATATCTGAATACATTTCGGAGACTTTTTTTAGTTCATCTGCAAACCCCTGCCGGATGTCCGCCGGAGCAATTATCTCGATGCCGTCGCCGTAACGCATAAAAAAGGAGCCGATCATTCGGCTCCCACAATCGTATTGAGTATTATCCCACCATGACCTCGCCCGAGGTCTCTCCTGTGAACTCTCCGCCGTCAAGCACGTTGACTGCAACAGAGCTTATGTCGTCTGCGGTCACGCTGTCGGATATGCTGTCGCCCTTTATGTTCAGCGAGAGATTTCCGCCGTTGGAACCGTCCTTGCCCCAGCGTCCTGCCGCAGCATTTACAAGCTGTCCGTTCGAGCATTCGAGAGTGTTGCCGCCCTCAAGGTTGATCACCGAGGTGGTGTTGGTGATGTAGAACATCGGACCGTCAGAACCGTTGCGGATAGTCGTTCCTGTCATAGTGAGGGTGGAGCAGTTCGCTGTTGCATCGCTGTCCGCAGCATCGCCCGACATACTCTGATAAAGCATCACGCCGTTGTTGCCGCCGCTTGCAGTGAAGTCACAGTTTGTCATAGTGATAGAATTCTTGCCCTCGATGACTGCGGCCTGCGCTCCGGTGGATACGCCCACGACATTTTCGACCTTTATATCACCTGTCGAGTAGATGCAGGGGCTGCCGTCGCCGGAGCACTGCACTTTGGAATTTGTGACGTTCACATACCCGCCGCCTCTGTCAGTTGCGATAGGTGCGCAGTGTGCGCCGCTGGTGGTGATATCCACATGATCGGCATTGATCGTTCCCTCATAGGTAGCATAGACACCGCGGGATGAATTTCCGGTGGTAGCTATTTTAACATTGCTGACATCCACTGTTGCTCCCGCTGTTGAGAACACCGCATTCGCACCGCTGCAATCAGATGTTACGGTGCAGTCGGTTATCTCGGCGGAGCTGCCTTCTCCTACCACGAGTATAACCGAATTTATACCGTAGAAATTGTAATCGTCGGAAACATCACTGCTGCGCTTGGAATCATTGGCACTGGCATCTCCGGTCTTGATGATCTCCGCATTGGATATTTTTAAGCTGCCGCCGTTGATAACGAGAAAGACATTCTGGTCGCTGCTGCTTGATGTGTAAGTTCCGCCGGTGATCTCAGCATTGATGCCGTCAATTATATACGCTCCGCTGAGATCTATCTGCTTATTTCCGATAGTGACAGTGGCATTCCCCGATGACAGAGCTGTACTGTCAGAACTTGCTTCAAGTATCTGAATATCAGATGCTCCTGCACTGACTGTTTCAACTGCTGCTTCTTCGGCTTCGGACTCTGTCTCAGTCTCGTCAGCAGTATTTGCAGCGGCAGCTTCCGTTGTTGTTTCAGCAGTGCTGCTTTCGGAGGAAACTGTCGTTGTTACCGCATCCGTTGCGGACGACGATGCCGAGCTCTGAGAACTGCTGTCATCGCTGCTTCCGCAGGCAGCAAGCGAGAGCATTGATATTGCTGCTATTGCTATGATAAAGTTTTTTGTATTGTTCTTCATAAGATCACGCTCCTTTGTTATGTCTTTATTATAATTTGCTGACCTTAAAGGTACTTAAAGTCAAAATGATTTTTGTGTGAAATATTTATCCGCCGCAATCTGAAAACAGACTGCGGCATTTTGTTCAGCTCCGCTGTTCTCTCACTGCATTCTCAAAATTGATGATCCCGTTTATCCTTCTGACCTCATCTGTCACTTCGGAACGCAGCTTGAAGAGCGCTGTATCATCAAGTTCATTGAGCGCCGCAAGCAGATGTGTCTGCACACCAACTTCGACAGCTAACTTGAATATCGCACGCGAAAGTCTTTGCTCCGAGCCCTTGACTATCCCGTCTGTGATCGTACCGATCTGCGGTGCAAGGCAGTCGATGAGCTCCGGCTTGTTCTGCAAAAGATATCCGCAGTAGAAGCGGATCGCTTTTTCAATGAACTCGGTTTTGGTCGAGCAGTTACATATGATATATACTCCTGATGCCGCTTGATGTTGTAGGGTACACATTCGGGACAGCCGATGCCTGCTTGCTGGTATTGCTCTCTGATACTGTTCAGAGCACGGTAGTCTGCCACGGCAAAAGAAAAAAGTCAGCAAATTGCGTAAATACGCTGTTTGCGGACTTTTTGCCGCGGTCTTTGCTCCATCCCTTTGCTGACCCGGGAATAACATTATTCGGATCACCTCTGCGTGGGCTTCGCTTGAAAAGGGTGATATATCTGATATGAGCTTCAAAAAGACCGGGCAGCGCAAACAGCACCGCCCGATCATCATTTTTATTCTCTGTCCTTCAGTATCTCCGCAGGAGATATCCTATTGATCCTGCGCATCAGCAACTTGTTTATGACGAGATAAACGATCATCATCGCACACCAGATCATCAGATACATATACCACGGAAAGCTCAGTTTCATAGTGCAGGCGACATTCGGGATAAAGCTCGGGTAGAGCCTGTCCATAAGGGATTTCGCGATCGGGATAGTCACGATACTGCCGAAAGCAATAACCGCCAGGTTGCCGTTTAAGTAGAGCTGACGTATCTCCTTCGGACGGTAGCCGAAGATCTTTATGAGTGAAATGCCCATTGCCGAGCGGTCGATCATAACGCCCAGCATCAGATACATCACGACGCAGAAAATAATGATGCCTGCCGCAAGCAGAATGACTATCAGCGAGGTCATCATGTCGATGAACACACCTGCGCTCTTTCTTATGTCCTCTTTTGTGGTGACAGAGTAGAGCCGGCCCTCATCGATGTCAAGCGCCTTGCCGGAATAGACGGCATTGAAATATCCTTCATCCTTCCCGAACAGCTCCCGCATACTTTCAATGTCCATAAAGATCGTGAAGCCCGGAGAATACTGCACCACATCGGTGACTGTGAAGCAGTAGTCCGTGTCGGCGGCGGCATCGGTGAAGATCACCCTGTCGCCCTTTTTATAGCCGTAGCGCTCCGCAAGGGAGTTGTTGATGACGGCTCTTGTCTTTCCTTTTTCAGGTCTGGCGGAGAAATACCTGCTTTCACCGTCAAGACCTATCACCGATACATCTTGAGTGTAGCCCATGCAGTCGATGGAGAGCGTTTCGATATATGCGCCTTCTCCGCCCTCCGGCACAGTCTTTTCGGGATATTTGAAAAGGTACATATACTCGTACTTGGTGTCTGCGACCGTGTCGCTTTTCACGTTCAGACAGAGGGTGAAGGTGTTGAAGCCCAGCATCACCACCAGCAGAGAGACAAGCATACCGAGAGTCACGGCAATTGCCGAACGGCTCTCACGTATAAGCTGACGTATAGCAAACAGCCTTGTGAAGCTCTTTGCCCTGATATTTACCCGCCTGTAGCTTCCGGCTGACTGTTCGTTCCTGATAAGTGAAAGTGCCGTGCGGTCCAGCTTCTTATTGATAAACACCGCATTTACTGCGGCGCATATCAGCGTGGGCAGAACGCACGCATAGATCACAAGGTACGGAGGGAATATCATTTCGTAATCCGGAACGGAGAAATATGTGTAGGCATCCTGAGCCTGCATATCAACTCCGAGCGGCGAGAATCCGAGAGCCGCACCTATCACACCGCCTATGAACGCAACTAATGTCGGCAGAGTGATGTAGTGCCGAAGGAGATCGTTCTTCTTTACTCCGAGAGCGTAGAGCGAGCCGATAACGCTCTGCTCACGCTCGATCTGATGCACCACGAAAACTGAAATAACATAAGCGAAAAGGATCAGAACGATCACACCTGCCACAAGACCCGCGTTCTTGTCCATGACCATATCGCCCGAGGCGGCTTCGATACGGGGGTTGTCCTTGGCCTCGATAAATGAGGTCAGGTTGTCGATGTCGATATTGAAGCTATCATCAACAAGCTTTGTAAGGCTGTCGGCAAGCCCGGTCTGACCTGCCGCATCCAGCATACCTATCCCATGCTCTATCTGTCCGCGCTGTTCAAGTGCCTCGCCCACAGTCTCCTTGAAATATTTGTTATCGATCTTTGTGTAGTCGAATTTCAGCGACTTGATCTTTTCTTTGAGGCTGCTGTCGGTAATGCCGCTGCCGAGTCGGTAGGCGTAGGTGTATTCCTCAGCCTTTTGTGTGGTGTTGTCGCGGATATAGGCGTACTGCGCCTCTGTTACAAAGATAAGCCCGAAGCCCGAATGCTCCACAGCCGTATCCGAAAAGGAAGCCACCATCATATCATAATCGGGAACAGAGCCGATACCTGTTATCTCAAGCTCCGTACCTGCTGCCGTTATCCTGTTACCGATACCTAAGCTGTGTGCTTTGGCATAGCCCTTTTCTATCACGGTCTCGCCCTTGTTTTCAGCAAGCCTGCCGCTGTCAAGCTGTATCAGGTCGATATCATTTCTTGTCTCGAACATACGGAGAACAGAGCCGTCTACGGCTTTGAGGTCGAGGGAAAAGTGCGGCTCTATGACTGTTCCGCCCTCAGAAAGGCTCTCGGTCTCGTCATCAGTCAGGGGCAGGAAAACCGAGAACTGTCCGTCCTCGACTTTGTTCATGCTCCGTTTGTTTACGGTGCCCTGCATTATCATCTCCGCCGAGCCGACTATCCCCACAATGAGATAGATGCCCATAACGATCAGCAGCATCAATGCAAGATATCTGCCGAAGCCGGAACGCAGCTCTCTCGGCAGACGTTTTCTCAATACTCCGTTCATCACAGATCCTCCAGCTCAGCCGCAGGAACACGGTTCTCGTTCTCATAGTCCTTTATAATGGTTCCGTCCTTTAGGATCAAGACCTTGTGTACCATATTCTTGATAGAGTTGTTGTGAGTGACTATGAGCATCGTTGTGCCGTATTTCTGATTGATCTTTTCAAGGAGAACGAGAATATCCCGTGAGGTCTTGGAATCGAGCGCTCCGGTGGGCTCGTCACAGAGAAGCAGCTTTGGGTTCTTGATAAGTGCCCTTGCTATAGCGCACCTCTGCTGCTGACCGCCCGAGAGCTGCGGCGGGAACTTGTTCTGATGCTCGGTGAGGCCGAGGGTCTCCAGCAGCTCATCCATATTGAGGGGCGCTTCTGCGATGTGCTGACAGATCTGTATGTTCTCCCTGACAGTCAGGTTCGGAACAAGGTTATAGAACTGAAAAATGAAGCCAAGATCATCTCTGCGGTAGTCTGAAAGCTCAGCAGGCTTGAGCCCGAAGATCTCCCTGCCGCCCACCTTGACAGAGCCTGAATCCATAGTGTCCAGCCCGCCGATGCAGTTCAGAAGAGTCGATTTCCCCGAGCCGCTCGTGCCCTGTATAACGCACATCTGCCCGCGCTCAACGCCCGTAGTTACGCCCTTTAGGACCTGAATGTAGCTTGTGTCCTTTCCGTAGCTTTTTTTGACATCGCTTACCTGTAAATACATATCCATACCTCCTGCTTTTGTTAGCTTCCGCTAACCTACAGCGCTTATTTCAGCAGTACCGCATATGCAGTACTGCTATATATCATCCTCCAGAATATATTTCATCCAGCCGTCTATGAGCATATCCAGCACCGGCTTGATCACCCGCAGCGCAGTCTCCTGATCGGAAACGTGCGTTATCAGGTGGGTGAATGCGTTTATCTGAACATGGCAGAACCAGTGGAGCATATACCCGTTCACCCGCTTTCCGGGGCATACAGCCGCATATTTTTCAGCGATACGCTCATAGAACTGTTCTGTCAGGGTGATCATCCGATCCACGACCCCCTCGAACTTTGAGCCCGCTGCTTTTTCAAGCAGGATGAGAACAGCATCATAGTCCTCGTAAAGCGCGGGGATAAGTCTTTCAGCTATATCGTCGTGATCGCCCTCCATATGAGAGTAGCTTGTGAAATCCTCGTCATTTTCGGCCTGATAGTGTTCGGTGATGACGGTGGTTATCCTTTCAAGCGCCGGTCCGACAACTGCTCCGAACAGGCCGTCCTTATCCTTGAAAAAGAAATACACAGCCCCCGTGGTCAGCCCTGCAGCAGAGCTTATCGACCGCAGAGAAGCCTTCGCAAAGCCCTTTTCAAGGAACTCCTTCTTTGCACATCCGATCAGCCGTTCACGGCTCTCCTTTTCATAGACCATAGGCTCACCTCTCAGATAACAATGTTACGTAACGCTGTTATCTTACCGCAGGCTATGAGTTTTGTCAACAGCATCATCAGATATTCGTCGGTTTAAACACAAAGCCCGAAGTTGAGCCACATTATTTGATGCAACTTGCACACAGAATAAGTGCTGCCGGAAATGCCGCCCTCTGTAAGAAGCTCCCATCAGACAGTACGAGCCGTGCTTGAAAGGCAGCTCCGTGATCTTGAAAGACTGAAACTGAACGGAGGTATAACTATGGAAAAGAATTTCAAGCCCTTGACCGGGAACACTGATATCAAGTTTGAGAACGACGAAAGAGTCATAGGCAAATGGCAGGTCGAGGGCGGCACAGGCAGCCTCGGCGATATGAAAAGGACAATGTATTTCCTGCCGGACGGAGAGTTTTACTGCACTTTTTTCGATATAAGGTGAATAAAGCTATATATTTCCCTTTAACTAAAAGAACTTGACTTTGATAGAAAAATATATTATAATTATGTGGTGTTTAAGACACCCAATTGCTATTTGTGACGAAAGGAAGATATTTGAATGAAAGAAAACAGTAATCAGTTAACGATCTGGCGTATCGTCGCCGTAGTTAGCCTGATCGCCCTGACAGTGGTATGCATCCTGTTTGCAGCAGGTGTCGGACGAAACAGTGATGAAAAATCAAGGTCTGACGTATCCGCAGCAGAGGTCTCTTCCGCCGGGGACACATCAGAAAGCACAGCAGCAGAGGCATCATCTTCGGAAGCTCCCTCAGATAACTCAACACCGGCAGAAGCCTCCTCAGCAGAAGATCCTTCGGAAGCAGATTCCGCGGCAGACGATGTTAATACTGCCGAAGCACTCTCGCTCTGGTCCGAAGGCTCCGAAGCTGCTAAAAGCCTGAAAGATTATGTGACAGCAGTTACCGACGAGAGCAGCAAGGATTTCATTCCAGTCAAGGATCGTATTGCCGTTTTTGATATGGACGGCACCCTGACCTGCGAGACCTATTATACCTACTATGACACGATGATGTTCATTGAATACTGCCTGAACGATCACCCGGAGCGTGTGTCCGATGAGCTGAAAAAGGTAGCAGCGGAGATAAAGCCCGGATATGTAGCGGATGAAAACCTTGCAAGAAATTTTGCCAAGGCTTATGCAGGGATGACCGTTAATGAGCTTTATGATTATGCCGTTGAGTTCGGTAAGAAGAATACCCAAAGCTTTAACAATATGCGCTATATCGACAACTTCTACCGCCCGATGGTACAGGTAGTCAAGTACTTATATGACAACGGCTTTACTATCTATGTTATCAGCGGTACCGAGCGCACCACCACCAGAGCGATCGTTGCAAATTCTCCCATAAAGGACTATGTTGACCCGCGGAATATCATAGGCACCGATTTTGAAGTCAAGCAGAAAGGCCACGAGAAAGAGGCCTCCAATATGGACTTCAAGTATGAGAACGGCGATGAACTGGTATTTACCGGCGGATTTATCCAGAAGAACCTCAACTGCAACAAGACTATCTATATCGAGCGCGAGATAGGACAGCGCCCGGTGCTTGCCTTCGGAAACAGCGGCAGCGACACAAGTATGATGAACTATACCATTGACTCAAGGAACATCTATAAGGCGCAGGCCTTTATGGTAGTTGCTGATGACACCGAAAGAGAATGGGGTCCGCAGAACTGGGACGAAAAGTCTGCGGAATACAGAGAAAAGGGCTATGTGCCTGTTTCGATGAAAAATGATTTTGTTGAGATCTACGAAAGCGGTATCACTAAAGCCGAAAACCAGTACACACCGGCTGAAACAGAATACGAAGAAGAAAAGGCCGCATGATCAATAGTATAGGCAACACCGCACAACCCGCGGCTTGCGCCTCTGCACGTCATCTGCTTGCATATTTTCCGTCATAGCACACAAATTTTCCTTGCCGGGCGTCAGCCCGCCTGCGTCAAATTTATGCACTCTGACGAAAA
>JAFXRI010000049.1 GCA_017526445.1 Ruminococcus sp.
AATTTTCCTTGCCGGGCGAAAAGCGAATTGGTCTTCGCTCGCCCGCCTGCGTCAAATTTATGCACTCTGACGAAAAATCTCAGCTCAACTTTGTTGAGCTTGCGCGCAATCTGACGCACAGGGGTTGTGCGGTATTGCCTTTATCAAATAGGAAACGAGGCCCTGATAATGTTGAAAACACTCGAAATGTATGACCTCAGCCACACTATGGCCGGAGAGTATCTGAAAGGCTTTGAATACCCCTGGGAGGCCCTTGCCGGGATAAAGGCGCTCATAATCTCCCTGGGAGAAAAGCTGGATCACGACCTTTATGAAGAAGTCAGCCCGCAGGTGTGGGTGCATAAGACCGCCAGGATCTTCCCCACGGCTTACCTCGGCGCACCCTGTATCATCGGCGCGGAGACCGAGGTAAGGCACTGCGCTTTCATACGCGGCTCGGCCCTCGTGGGCAACAACTGCGTGGTGGGCAATTCTGTCGAGCTCAAGAACGTCATCCTCTTTGACAATGTCCAGACTCCCCACTACAACTATGTGGGCGACAGCATCATAGGCTACCGCTCTCATATGGGTGCAGGCTCCATCACCTCCAACGTCAAGTCGGATAAGACTCTCGTCGCCGTCAAATACGGAGACAAGGTCATCGAGACAGGGCTCAAAAAGTTCGGCGCGATGCTGGCCGATTTCGTAGAGGTGGGCTGCAACAGCGTCCTCAACCCCGGCACCGTGATCGGCAGGAACACCAATGTATATCCTCTGTCAAGAGTGCGCGGCACCGTCCCCGGCGACAGCATCTACAAAGGCCCGGACGATATAGTCAGAAAGTTCTGACCTTCGCGCTGCAGAACAAAATCATTATTTTCAGGAGTGGATTGATATGGGAAAGTATTTCGGAACTGACGGCTTCCGCGGCGAAGCCAACGTAACACTTACCGCCGACCACGCTTACAGAGTCGGCAGGTTCCTGGGCTGGTATTTCTGCGAGCTCAAGCGCCGCAACGGCGACAGCTCCCCCGCAAGGATCGTAATAGGCAAGGACACAAGACGGTCGAGCTATATGTTTGAGTATTCCCTCGTCGGCGGTCTTACCGCCTCGGGCGCAGATGCTTATCTTCTGCACGTCACCACAACGCCCTCCGTCGCCTACGTTGCCCGCGTTGACGAGTTCGACTGCGGCATCATGATCTCCGCCAGCCATAACCCTTACTACGACAACGGCATCAAGCTCATCAACCGCAACGGCGAGAAGATGAGCGAGGAGACGATAGACCTGGTGGAAGCCTATCTTGATAACGAGCTGGAGGTCTTCGGTCAGAAGTGGGACAACATCCCCTTTGCCGAGAAGGAAAAGATCGGCTGCACCGTTGACTACGTTTCAGGCAGAAACCGCTATATCGGCTATCTCATCTCACTGGGAATGTATTCCTTCCGCGGTATGAAGGTGGCTCTCGACTGCGCGAACGGCGCCGCCTGGAATATCGCAAAGGCCGTGTTTGATGCTCTCGGCGCCTCCACATACCTCATAAATGCCGAGCCCAACGGTCTCAACATCAACAATAATGCCGGTTCCACCCATATCGAAGGGCTGTGCAAATACGTCGTCGAGCACGGTATGAACGTGGGCTTTGCCTACGACGGCGACGCTGACCGCTGCCTCTGCGTGGATGAGAAGGGCAATGTCATCACCGGCGACCACATCCTTTACATCTATGGCAGATATATGAAAGAGCGCGGCAAGCTGCTGGGCAATACCGTCGTTACTACTGTAATGTCCAACTTCGGCCTTTACAAGGCCTTTGACGACTTCGGCATCGACTACGCAAAGACCGCAGTCGGCGACAAGTACGTCTATGAGTATATGATAAAGAACGGCTGCCGCATCGGCGGCGAGCAGTCGGGACACATCATCTTCTCCAAGTACGCATCCACCGGTGACGGCATCCTCACAAGCCTTAAAATGATGGAAGTGATGATGGCCAGGAAGATGACTCTCTCCGAACTGGCCAAACCTCTTACCATATATCCCCAGGTGCTTGTCAACGTCAGAGTCAAGGACAAGAAGGCCGCCCAGGAGGATCCCGATGTGGAGAAGGCCGTGGAAGCCATAGCTGAGGAGCTGGGCAAGTCCGGCCGCATCCTCGTCCGCGAGAGCGGCACCGAGCCTCTCATCCGTGTAATGGTGGAAGCCCCGTCAGAGGATACCTGCCGCCGTCTTGTTGACAAGGTAGTGAACGTGATAAAGGCCAAAGGCCACGAGATCTGATACGGCAGCCGCCGTATCTCATCCCATCCGTGCCCGTATGCTCTTCCAGTCCGGGCACCACTTTGATACGAGCCCCCAGAAATCTTTGCTGTGATCCATATGCCGCAAATGACACAGTTCGTGTATTATCACATAGTCTATACAGTCAAGCGGGAAATAGATCACGTTCAGATTGATAGAGATATTCCCGCCGGATGAGCATCTGCCCCAGCTGGCTGTCATTCGCTTTACCGTCAGCTTCGCCGGCCGGAGCCCCGTCAGTGCGCATAAGCGTTCCGCCTCGCTGCCTATGATCCGCAGCGCCTCGGAATATACCGCTTTCTGTGCCTGCGAGGTCACATACTTCTCATCGTAACTACCGCAGACCGCAATAACGAGCCGCCCGTCCTCAAACGAGGGAGGGCGGTATCTTTCTGCCTGTTCGCAGCAGATCACATATTCCTTCCCCGCAAGAGTGAAACGCTCACCCTCCGAAAAGCTCACCGGCCTTACAGCCTCGGTCTGAGTGACCTTCATGCTCTTCATCACCCAGTCAGCCTTCCGGATAAGGAACTGTTCGCCCCGCTTCTCGTCCGCGCCGAAGGGCAGCTTCAGCACTACCCTGCCGTTCTTTACTGCTATATATATGTTTTTCCTCCTGCCCCGGTCCACCGTGTATTCGAGCGTCCCTCCGTCGGGGAGCAGGAGCTTTCTGATCTCTCCGGGCATATCTTTCTCCTATAAAAAACGGACGGCACCCGGCCGTCCGTGACTTCACTTTTACCGGATATATTACTGTATATCCTCTCCGCCGTTGCCGTCCTGCACAACAGGCTGTTCTTCCGGCTGCTGCACAGCAGGCTGCTCCTCCGCACCCTGCTCACCGCCGCCCTGCTCTGCGCCCGGCTGTTCTTCTCCGCCCTGCTCATCCGAGGGCTGCTCGCCCTCCTGTCCGGATGCCGCTGTGGTCTCGGTCTGACGGTCCACAGGCACAGGGCTCAGATACTCGTTCTTGACATAACCTGTCAGTGTGGTGCCGTCACCGTTCAGGAGACTGAGCTGTACATAGCCGTCATCCCTTCGCTCCAGCACCTTGACCTTTATGTTCGGCGACATACATACCACATTCGACGAGCCCTCGTCCGGCATGGATTTGAGCTGTACATATGTCACCACATAGGCCGTCCCGTCATCCGCAGCCGAGGTCGATACGGCAGATGCCGTTGCAGAGGCGGTCGTCGTCTTTGAGGTGATCTCGGTGGCAGCAGGCACTGCCGTGGTGGTGGTCGGTATAGTCCCGGTGTCCAGCCCCGCAGGCACCTCCGAGCTGTTGCTCGCAAACAGGCCCTTGGCAAGCAGTACCACAACACATACGCTGAAGATCGTCACAACGATCATGGCGACAATATTCACAACGCTCGGCGAGTTGAATAGCTTCGCCCTCTGTCCGCCGTTCCTGCCCAAGCCGTACACCTCCTGTCTGATAAACTGTCCCTGCCGCCTTACAGCAGCCCGGGAAGACTTTTTATATTATACCACATCGCTTTGCGATTGTCAAATCCCGTTTCCCCGCTCCTGAAGCGGCATCGGATACCGTTATTTTATCCCGATGCTGCTATTTTGTCCGGGCTGCGAAAACGTTTGCGAAGGTGCTTGTCCGGCAATATGAATAAAGATTTAACATATGTTAAAAAGAAGTAAATAGTTCTCCTCTGCTGTTGAAAAAGAACGATAAGAATTGTATAATATTATTGGCAAATTTCCAAGAGACCTGCCGGCTCAGCAGCAGGCAGGGGAAAATCAAATATCTGGAGGGTGTTAAAATGTTAGTTTCGGCTAAGGAAATGATGCAGAAGGCCGCAGCAGGTCATTATGCAGTAGGACAGTTCAATATCAATAACCTTGAGTGGACAAAGGCTATCCTTCTCACAGCTGAGGAGTGCAAATCTCCCGTTATCCTCGGTGTTTCCGAGGGCGCAGGCAAATATATGTGCGGTTTCGAGACCGTTGCCGCTATGGTCAAGGCTATGGATAAGAGCCTGGGCATCACAGTCCCCGTTGCTCTTCACCTCGACCACGGTACATACGACGGATGCTACAAGTGCATCAAGGCAGGCTTCACCTCGATCATGTTCGACGGAAGCTCCCTCGCTTTCGAGGACAACCTCAACAAGACCACTGAGCTGGTACACGTTGCTGAGCAGCTTGGTCTCTCCCTTGAGGCTGAGGTCGGCTCCATCGGCGGCGAAGAGGACGGCGTCGTAGGTATGGGCGAGTGCGCAGATCCCAAGGAGTGCAAGACTATCGCAGATCTGGGCGTTACAATGCTTGCTGCCGGCATCGGCAATATCCACGGCGTATATCCCGAGAACTGGCCCGGTCTCTCCTTTGAGACTCTCGAGGCTATCAAGGCCGCAGTAGGCGATATGCCTCTGGTCCTCCACGGCGGTACAGGCATCCCTGACGAGCAGGTAAAGAAGGCTATCGATATGGGCGTTGCCAAGGTAAACGTTAATACCGAGTGCCAGCTCGTGTTCAGAGACGCTACAAGAGCTTATGTTGAGGCCGGCAAGGATCAGCAGGGCAAGGGCTTCGATCCCAGAAAGCTCCTGGCTCCCGGCTTCGAGGCTATCAAGGTAAAGGTAAAGGAGAAGATGGAGCTGTTCGGTTCTGTCGGCAAGGCTTGATAGCTTAACTTATCAAAGATCATCGGACGTGCCCCCGGATAAGAAATGTCCGGGGCGTATGTCTTCACAGTCGCAGTCAGGATAAAAAGGAGGTTTTCCTCTTGGAGTTTTTCAGCTCGCGCAGACTGACCAGGATCGGTGTATCCGCGGCCCTTTATGTGGTCGCTACGCTGCTCTGCGCCCCGCTGGCCTATGAAGCGGTACAGTTCCGCGTGTCGGAAATGCTGATGCTCCTGTGCTTTTACAGTAAGGATTATATCCTTTCCATGACTATCGGCTGCTTCATCGCAAACCTTTTCAGCTCCCTCGGTATGGCGGATATGCTGTTCGGCACCTCCGCAACGCTCATCGCAGCAGTGCTCATCTACGCTTTCAGGAACAGGACGAACCTGTTTGTGGCATCGCTCTTCCCAGTGGCTGCCAACGCGCTTATCATCGGCGCTGAACTCAAATTCATCTTCGGCGATCCCTTCTGGGTGAATGCGGCTTATGTCGCTCTTGGCGAGTTCGTGTGCATCACCGTTCTCGGCGTGACAGTCTTCAGGCTGCTTGAAAAGAACAAGCGCTTTATGAAGATCATAACCGCAAGCTGAAGATCAGCTTTTTCCCTGACATCGGGGGCGGGCAATAGTCTGTCCTTAGATATTATTCGGGTCTTCTTTGAAGCATCGGTGTCTTGAAAGAAACCCCGACAGAAAGCAGAGGCATCACCTCTGCTTTTTTTGATGCCCGGAAATGCATATACGGATTATTCCTGTAAAATTAGATAAAAAAACGCCTTCTGATACCGCCTGCAGTGGGTAATATAATGATTTGGTGATTGTTAACAAATATTAGGCTTGACAATTAAGCACAATGACAATATAATAGTCTTATACAAGTAACGAAAACGTTATCGAAGTCGGTTATCAAGCGATAACTTCAGACCAAATATCCAATCTGTTCACAGGAAGCTCTTGAAATCCGGCAACTCTTGTGGTATAATAGAATGGATACAGTACCGGCAGCCGTGCGCACCGGTATGTTACAGGAGGGATACATTATTATGGCAAGGCCAAAAAAGGCAGCAGAAAAAACAATTACTACACAGGAGCTTAAAAAGCAGTTCCTGGATATTCTTCACAGCGATTTTCAGACGACTCCCGATGAAGCTTCCGACCAGCAGGTATATGAGGCTCTCACCAAGATCGTGGTAAGAATAATGAAGGCCAAGAGAAGGCACTTCACCGTCAAGACTCATTCTATGGGCCACAAGAAGGTGTACTACCTCTCTATGGAATTCCTTATGGGGCGTTCGCTCAAGACCAGCCTCTATAACCTGGAGATGGTCGAACAGACAAAGAATGTTCTCAATGAGTTCGGTATCTCGATAAACGGCATTTATGAGTGCGAGCCCGACGCAGGCCTCGGAAACGGCGGCCTCGGCAGACTGGCAGCCTGCTATCTCGACGGTCTGGCAGCCGACGGATACCACGCTACCGGCTTCTCGATCTGCTATGAGTACGGCATATTCAAGCAGAAGCTCGACGAGGGCTGGCAGACTGAGCTTCCCGACAACTGGCTCCCCGGCGGTTCGGCCTGGCTCGTTCCTGTACCCAGCAAGGCTATCGAAGTACGCTTCGACGGCGAGCTCAAGGAGGACTGGGATAACCAGTACCACCTTGTAACACATCAGAACTATACCTCTGTTATGGCCGTTCCTTACGATATGTATGTGTCCGGCTACGGCAGCGAGGCCGTTTCAAAGCTGAGACTCTGGAAAGCTGAGGTCTCCAGCTTCGATATGCCCCTGTTCAACAAAGGCGACTACAGCAAGGCTCTCGGACTCAATATCATGTCCCAGGCTATCACTAAGGTGCTCTACCCCAACGATAACCACGCCGAGGGCAAGAGCCTCCGTCTCAGACAGCAGTATTTCCTCTGTGCAGCTTCCATAGGCGATATCGTAAACCAGCATATGAGCGTTTACGGTACTCTTGACAACCTCCACGAAAAGGTGGCTATCCATATCAACGATACCCACCCGACTCTCGCTATACCCGAGCTGATGAGAGTTATGCTGGATGACTGCGGCTATTCCTGGGATCATGCCTGGGATATCGTCACCAAGACCTTCGCTTATACCAACCATACAGTAATGCCCGAGGCCCTCGAAAAGTGGGACTGCAACCTGCTCAAGAGCGTTACTCCGAGAATATTCTCGATAATCGTGGAGATAAACGAGCGCTACTGCCGCAAGCTCTGGGAGCGCTACGGCGACCAGGAAAAGGTCACCAGAATGTCCATCATCGAGAACAATAAGGTCAAGATGGCTACGCTCTGCGTTCATGCCTGTCACCACGTTAACGGCGTTGCAAAGATCCATTCCGAGATCATCAAGCGCGATACCTTCCGCGACGAGTATGAATATACTCCCGGCAAGTTCACCAACGTTACCAACGGTATCGCATACAGACGCTGGCTTTATCAGTCCAACGAGGGGCTTACTGCCCTGCTGAAGGAAAAGATCGGCGACGGCTTCCTCAGAGATGCCTCCAAGCTCAGCGCCTTCAACAAGTTCGCTGACGACAGCGAGGTGCTGGACCGTCTGGCTCAGATCAAGAAGCAGAACAAGGAGAGCTTCGCCAAGTATGTCAAGAACCAGTACGGCGTTATCCTCAATACCGAGTCTATCTTCGATGTGCAGGTAAAGCGTCTCCACGAGTACAAGCGCCAGCAGCTCAACGCTCTGAACATCATCGCACAGTATATCTATCTCAAGAACAATCCCAATGCAGACTTTACTCCCAAGACCTATATCTTCGCTGCAAAGGCTGCACCCGGATACTATATGGCAAAGCAGATCATCAAGCTCATCTGGAACATCTCCCAGGAGCTGAGAAAGGATCCTGCGCTCAACCGTAAGCTGAGCGTTATCTTCCTGGAGGATTACTGCGTATCCCTCTCCGAGCTGCTGATGCCCGCCGCCGAGATCTCCGAGCAGATCTCCCTCGCAGGCACCGAGGCTTCGGGTACCGGCAATATGAAGCTGATGATAAACGGCGCTGTTACACTGGGTACTATGGACGGCGCAAATGTTGAGATCCACGAGCAGGTGGGCAGCGACAACATCATCATCTTCGGTATGAATGTTGACGAAGTTAATCAGCGCAAGCCCGGCTACCGTCCTATCGAGGTATATAACCAGAACGGCACCGTGCGCGAGGCTATCGATATGCTCACCCGCGGCATAAACGGCGAGCATTTCTCCGAGATCGCAAATACGCTGAAGAATACCGACGCCTATATGGCTCTGGCCGACTTCGACTCCTATCAGAAAGCTCAGGCTTATGCATCGGAGTGCTACAGAGATCAAAAGAAGTGGCAGAAGATGTCACTGACAAATATCGCAAATGCCGGCATTTTCTCCGCCGACCGCTCTGTGGAGGATTATGCAAGAGACATCTGGCACCTGACAAAGTAAAAGGGCACCCGGCACAAACGAGTACAGATTTTTGGACTGCTGCAGGCTTGACGGCCTGCGGCAGTTTTTATTGCTTTCGCCGGTCATTGCTTATTGACAGCAAAGGGAAAATCAGTTATAATTATTTCAGGTGATGCCGCACTCTGCGGCGTTTCAGATATAACTGTAAAGGACTGATACAATGTACAAGCAGGGACTTTATCCGATAATCAGAAAAACTGCTTCGGCTAAGGGCATATTCGATATAACTGTGCTCTGCCCGGAGGTGGCTGAACTTGCTCAGCCGGGGCAATTCGCCCAGCTGCTTGCTCCCGGATTCTTCCTCAGAAGACCTATCTCCATCTGCGGAATAGACAAGTCTGCCGGGACGATCAGAATGGTGTTCGAGGTGAGAGGAAAAGGCACTGAGGAGCTTTCAAGGCTCAATGAGGGCGACAATATAGATATGATCGCTCCCCTGGGGACCGGGTTCGGTACCGCTGAGGGCTCAGCTGTCTGCGTCGGCGGAGGCATCGGCGTTCCTCCGATGCTGGGCATCGCTTCTCTTTACGGCGAAAGAGCCACCGTCATAACCGGCTTCCGCAATGCCGCTGCCGTTATCCTTCAGGAAGACTTCGCCGCAGCAGGCTGCGAAACGGTGCTCTGCACCGATGACGGCTCGGCAGGCATCCACGGCTTCGTTACCACTGCTCTTGATGAACATTTAAAGTCCAAAAAAACGGACATAATTTACGCCTGCGGACCAATGCCGATGCTGAAGGCCGTTGCAGGACTTGCTGACAGCTACGGTGTGAGATGCGAAGTCTCGCTGGAGCAAAGGATGGCCTGCGGAGTGGGCGCCTGTCTCGGATGCGCTGTCGTTACCGAGAAAAACGGCAAAGTGACCTACAAGCACGTCTGCAAGGACGGCCCGGTATTCGATGCAAAGGAGGTGCGCTTCGATGGCTGATCTCAAAGTGACATTTGCAGGCGTGGAATTCAGCAACCCTGTTATTCCCGCCAGCGGTACATACGGCTACGGCCGCGAGTACGAGTGCCTGTATCCCCTTTCAAGACTGGGAGGCATCTCGGTAAAGGGAACGACTCTGCACGAGCGCACGGGAAATCTTCCTCCCCGCATCGCAGAGACACCTATGGGGATGCTCAATTCTGTCGGGCTGCAGAACGGCGGCTCGGACAAGTTCCTTGAGTATGAGCTGCCTAACCTCGCCGGGAAGGGCACACGCATAATCGCCAATATCGCCGGTTCCACTGTGGAGGAATGCGCTGAGCTGGCTGCAAAGCTCAACGGCTCGGCAGTGGATATGATCGAGCTTAACATATCCTGCCCCAACGTCAAGCAGGGAGGCGCCGCCTTCGGCACCGACTGCACAGTTGCGGGAGCCGTTACAAAGGCAGTCAGGGATGCGAGCGACAAGCCGCTTATGGTCAAGCTCTCGCCCAACGTGACCAGTATCACCGATATCGCCAGGTCAGTGGAGGCAAACGGTGCCGACGCAGTTTCGCTGATAAATACTCTGCTCGGTATGCGGATAGATATCAAGACCAGAAGGCCTGTCCTGCACAATAATGTGGGAGGGCTCTCAGGGCCTGCCGTGTTCCCGGTGGCAGTCCGGATGGTATGGCAGGTGGCAAATGCTGTAAAGATCCCTGTATGCGGCATGGGCGGCATCAGCTCTGCCGAGGATGCAATAGAAATGATGATGGCAGGCGCACAGACCGTACAGATTGGCGCTGCGATCTTCCGCGATCCCTATGCGCCGGTGAAGATCATCGACGGTATGAGCGAGTGGTGCGACAAAAACGGTGTCAGAAGCATCGGCGAGATAGTGGGCACAGTCAAGCCCTGGTAAGACGATCCGGCAGCAATGGTCCTGCGGTCAGATCACAGCATTATAATTTTATTATACCGTCCGATGTGATCCTGTACCCCTTTCACTTATAGCTGAAAACAGGCAAAAAGTTGCATATAAAACGTGCAACTCCGGAATAATAATTTTTTAAGAACCAAAAAATCGTGATACTGCACAGTTCCAGGGAATGAAACTTGTGCGGTATCACGACTTTTTTTGTAACAGCCGGCATCCGGACTGGCCAAGTCAGAAAGCTAAAATATCTATAGGCAATACCGCACAACCCCTGTGCGGTGTTGCCTATATATCCGGACAATACGGGAAGGTATTATTTCTCCATGCGGTCTATACCGCAGAGATAGAGCCTGATGCTCAGCAGACAGGAGATGATATACAGCGGCACTGCGATGAGGATCATGATGATGCCGAACCTCGAGAAGCTGAAATCCGAGATGAATTTGAATATGCTCTCCCAGACACTGTCCTCGGTGCCTATCCAGCTCAAGTCGCCGAACATCGCATATACTGCTGCAAAAATAACGGCAACAGCCATAAGCCCGCCCTTGACCTGTGTACCGATCTTCGAGCCAAAGGCGATTATGCAGGGCATCTCGATAGCTTTCATTATAAGCTCCAGACCTGTGAGCGCCACGGCTATCGAAAGAATATCCGGGACATTCGTATTTATCGCTTTGCTGATCTGATTCACTGCCGTGACGATGCCGAAGGTCAGTCCGAGGCTCCCAGCAACGAAGATATACTTTGCGATGACCTGTTTTCTCCTGCCGTTGGGCAGAGAAACGACATAATAACCCCACTTCTTGCGCTCGTCGGTCTGTACGAAGTTCATCGCAAAGGCTCCTGCACACACAAAGGAACAGAAAGCTGCCATCGAATAAAACCCGGTCAGGAACAAAGGAGCTTCCGTTACAGACAAAGTGTCTTTGTTGTTATCGAGAAGCATTGCCGCCGTAGTCAAACCGTTGAAAACTACCAGCACGCCTAACACCAGCCACATCCACTTGCTGTTGGTGCGGATGTCCTTGTAGATAAATCCTAACATCTGCCGCCCCTCCTTTTTAAGCCCCTGACGCTGAGGAAAAAGCACAGCGCCGCCAGGCTCCCCAATATCAGGGGAACGAGCCACCAGCTGTTGTCTCCCAGCCAGCGGAGAATATCCATCAGCTTATCCTCAAACTCCTTCATCAGCTGGGTTTCCGTCAGCCCGACCTTTTCCAGTGCAGCCTCACGCTCGGTCTCGGACATTCCGCTGAACAGGTCTATACCGCTGCGCTCCTCAAAGAAACGGTTTATCCAGGCAGCGAACCCGAAGAAAGCTCCAAAATAGACCGCCAGAACGCATACGGTCAGTATTGCCGAAGCCTTTTTCGGATTGCGGATGCAGTAATTGAGCGTTCCCTTGATGAGGGATAACACATAGATCGTCAGGCCTATCGCAGGTATGTACAGCAGAAATCTGGGATCAAGGCTCCTGCCGAAGATCGGCCCCGCTATGAGCAGAACAATATAATTCACCAGAGTGACAGCTCCGAAAGCACAGATGTTTGTCAGATACACCGCCCCCACGAGCTTTTCCTCTCTTACAGGGAGGGTATGCTCATATATGCGGAAGCCGCTCTTTTCGTCGCCGACGACGCTGTTTGAGAACTGCAGGGCATAAAGGATCATTGATCCGCCGAATACCATTATATAATATGCGATATCGCAGGCTCTCTCAGCGCTGCTCTCACCCAGCAGCGCGATGTTGCCGTAGAGTGCCGACAGCCTTACCAGCACGCAGAACACGGTCATCACAAACCATATAACTGCTCCGAAGAGCCGAAGCTTGCGGCTCAGGTAAAGCTCCTTGAGCATCAATCCTTTCATATCAGCTCCACTCCTTTTTCTCCCGGTTGACGTAGTAAACCATTATATCGTCGAGAGCAGCGCTGTCGATGACTGCGCCGGGATACTTTCTCTCGCAGGCGGCACGGTCGGAGATAAGCAGCTCCGCCCCCACATCCGATACACGCGCCGAGATATAGTCTGCCTTGTCTATCGCAGCGTAGTCGGACTTTGTGCATTTGAGTATGCCATGGGAGGCCAGTATGTCGTCCTTGTAACCCGTCAGCAGTATCTTTCCCTTATCTATGAAGGTGACGCTGTCGGCGATCTTTTCCAGATCGGAGGTAATATGGGAGGACATAAGGATAGAGTGATCCTCGTCCTGCAGGTACTCCATAAATATATCGAGTATCTCGTTTCTCACAACAGGATCCAGGCCCGTGGTGGCCTCGTCCATTATGAGCAGCCTGGCATTGTGGGACAGCGCCGCTGCGATCTGCAGCTTCATCTTCATACCCTTTGAGAACCGACCGAACTTTTTCTTGTACGGCAGAGAAAACCGGTCAAGGTAGGACTTGAAGGTCTCGCTGCTCCAGTCCTTGAATATATGGGAGAGCATCCTGTCCAGCATCTTTGCGTTCAGCTGCTCGTGGAAGGGGAGCTCATCAAATACCGCCGAGATGTCGTGCTTTATCTCCAGCTCATTCTCACGGAAATCCTTTCCGAAGATCTTTATCTCCCCTTCATCGGGCTTGACTATCCCCAGCAGAGAATATATCGTAGTGGATTTGCCCGCCCCGTTCTGTCCGATGAAACCCATTATGCTGCCCTTCGGAACATCAAAGCTGATGCCGTCCAGTGTGAAGCCGTCGTAGTGTTTTGTCAGTCCCTTTATCTCTATAGCGTTCTCATAGTCATTCATTTCACTCGCCTCCATAGATTATGTCGATGAACTCGTGGAGTTCCGCTGCGGTTATACCGCCGGCTCTGGCCTTATCGCAGGCAGCAGTGATGAGCTGTTCGGTCTGGCGGAGATACTCCTCCCTCACGAGCTCACGGTTCTGCCCCTTGACAAAGCTGCCCTTGCCGGCAACAGAGATGATGAATCCGTCACGCTCAAGCTCCTCATAGGCGCGCTTGGTCGTGATAACGCTTATCCGCAGCGACTGAGCCAAAGCACGGATCGACGGAAGGGCGTCCCCCTCCGAAAGCTGGCCGCTCATAATCTGTGCTTTGACCTGAGAGACGATCTGCTCATAGATAGCCTCTCCCGAAGAATGTGAAATAATAATGTCCATAGTGATCACCTGTC
>JAFXRI010000050.1 GCA_017526445.1 Ruminococcus sp.
TGCATAAATTTGACGCAGGCGGGCGAGCGAAGACCAATTCGCTTTTCGCCCGGCAAGGAAAATTTGTGTGCTATGACGGGAAATATGCAAGCAGATGACGTGCAGAGGCGCAAGCCGCGGGTTGTGCGGTGTTGCCTTAATATCATCTTATCACGGTTTGAACTGTATATGCGGAGCTATCTGCTGAAGCATACCGAGAACATTTTCCATATCCTGATGATGAACACCGTAACTGTGCTGCCTGCCGTTTCGGTCTTCAAAAATGAGCAGGTCAAACTTTGTCTGACTGTTGATCCCTTTCGATTCAAGGTATCTGTCACCGATACGGTTTGCAGCGACTGAGCCGGCTGTCATCAGAGAATCTCCGACATAGTAGGTGTGTACAGGCCTGAATTCGCCTGTGTGGACAGTTACCAGGTCGTTAAGCTCCATAAAGCTCACAAGCTCAACGCCGGATACGATGAATTCATCTGTTATAAGCGTTGCAAACGGAGCATTGCTGTTGATGCTTCTCGCAAAGTAAACCGGATCTTCCATACCCTTGTTGATCCTGGCAGCGAGCAGACCGGCATTGCCGTAGATACCAAACACACGGTGCTTCTTCATACGTATCGCTTTAATTATGAACCAGAGCAGAAGTACTCCGCATAATCCGAGCACAGCGAGCAGAATGATGGTGAGCATACTGCTCCATCCAAGCTGTGTCCCGCAGAATACGGCACAGAATCCCACTATCGCTCCGCCGATACAGGTGGCGGCGATCGCCCCTGCGGAGCTTCCGGCAAGCTGTTTGTAGAAAGTCTTTTCAGTAACTATCGGATTCATATGCATTCTCCTCATTTCGGATCCGGTCAGTATTCTTGACCGCGTTCCCCGGCTGTTATGTGCATATCGTTCACGCTGATCGGGATATTTCCTGCGCAAGAGCCGCCAGCCGATCCCGGGATAATGTTTTATAGCCTTATCCATACTGATTATATCATAAAACAGCTGAACAGTCAATAAAAAACTGCGTGAAAGGGGATGAAAAAAGGGTACGCCGGCAGATCACAGTCATACAGCAATATCATAATGTGCCTTAAGCACCGTTTCGTAAATATCGCCAAAAAATCAGTGGGTAAATTGAGATTTCTGCATAAAGGTACAGATAAAGCTCTTGATTTGTGTCTTAAAATGTGATATTATGTATATAAAGATCTTTTTATCGGTATATTTTGGTCCGGACGGTACGTTCCTGTCTGTTCCGGACGGCGATACAGGGAGGGTGTTATATGCAGGAACTGCTGGAACGTAAAAAGGGACTCCACCGTAAGGTGCTGATCGTTGATGATGAATTTATCGAGCGGGAGATGCTGGGCGCGATGCTCTGCGATCTGTATGAGATAGTATATGCTGAGAACGGGGCGCAGGCCCGGGATATGATCAGACGGGACAGGCTGATGCTCTCGCTGGTGATACTTGATCTGCATATGCCGGTGCTCGATGGGTACAGCCTGCTTGAGATAATGCGCTCTGACGGGGACCTGCGGCGCATACCTGTTATAGTTCTCACTTCGGAAAAGGAAGCAGAGGCCAGGAGCTTACAGCTCGGTGCGGCGGATTTCATCAGCAAGCCCTATGAAGCTCCCGATGTGGTCAGAGCAAGAGTACGTCACTCGATCGAGCTGGCTGAGGACAGCGTAATCATTCATGAGACAGAGCGCGACAGCCTGACAGGACTTTTCAATAAGGAGTTCTTCTTTGAATACGGCAAAAGGATAGATGAGCAGAACGGCTATATGGCTATGGATGCTATCGTTCTGGATATAAACCGTTTCCGCGTGGTCAATGAGCTTTACGGCAGGAAATACGGAGACACCGTTCTGAAAAAGATAGGCAGCTCGATACACGAGCTTGTACAGCAGACAGGCGGACTTGCCTGCCGTTCGGGGAGCAACAGCTTCGGGATATATATCCCGCACAGTTCTGATCTGAAAGACAGGCTGGAGGAGTTCAGAGCAGAGATAGATCAGACGCTTGACGATAAAAGTATAAGCGTAAGGATGGGCATATACTGTGATGACGGCAGCATCAGCGATATGGAGCGCCGCTTTGACTGCGCAAGGCTCGCCTGCCACAAGCTTCGCAGCAGCTATTCGACCTGCTATGACTTCTATAATGCCGAGCTGCACAGCAGGGAAATGCACTCGGAGCGGCTCATCACCGATATGGACAAGGCGCTTGAGGAAAAGCAGTTCAAGGTGTTCTATCAGCCGAAATACAACATCAGCGGCGACAGACCTGTGCTTGCCAGCGCAGAAGCCCTTGTGCGGTGGTTCCACCCGGAATTCGGTATGGTAAGTCCGGGGGAGTTCATATCCGTTTTTGAGAACAACGGCCTGATACATAAGCTTGACAGATATGTCTGGAACGAGGCTGCCTCGCAGATAAGGCTCTGGAAAGAAAAGTTCGGGATGACCGTGCCGGTGTCCGTAAATGTATCGAGGGTGGATATATTCGATCCCTTGCTGGGAGATAAGCTTTGCGGGATAACAGAGCAGAACGGTCTTGAACACGAAAAACTGCTGCTGGAGATAACTGAGTCGGCATACACGGACAATTCGCAGCAGATCGCCGATACTGTTTCCTTGCTGCGGGACAGAGGCTTCAAGATCGAGATGGACGATTTCGGCTGCGGCTATTCGTCGCTGAATATGCTCACATCTTTGCCGATAGATGCCTTGAAGCTGGATATGAAGTTCATAAAGAATATAGCTTCGAGCCGGAAGGATCTTAGGCTTGTGGAGATAATGCTGGACATCGCAAAGCTGCTGGAGGTCCCGGTTATCGCCGAGGGAGTTGAAACAAAGGAGCAGCTGGAGCTTTTGAAGAATATCGGCTGCGATATTATACAGGGCTATTATTTTTCAAAGCCCGTGCCTGCTGATGAGTTCGAGGAGCTTATCAGGGCGGAGTTAAAGGAGGATACTCATGCTTACTGCTGATAAACTCAGAGCCTTCGGGGCAAATACCGACGAGGGAATTGCTCGCTGTATGGGCAAGGAAGATTTTTACCTTATGCTTGTTGGAAAAGTGCTTAACGATAAAAGGGTGCCTGCTCTTGAAAAGCAGCTGGCGGAGAAGGATCTTGACGCTGCCTTTGAGACAGCCCACGCTATGAAGGGAATGTATGCCAATCTCTCTCTTGATCCGCTGACAAGACCTGTAAGCGAGATGACCGAACTTCTCCGGAACAGGACGGATACGGACTATACTGCACTTCTTGAAGAAGTCAAGACGCAGTTTGAGAGACTGTGCAGCCTGTAAGGGAGCGGGCCTGATACGCTCCGGAAAGCTTTATCGGATGCTTCAAAAGCTTCTTCGGGCGGCAATAGAAAAACATAACGGTATGTCTCCTGCCCGGGCGGGATGGCATACCGTTTTTTTACTGTGATCCTGACTGCAAGACAGCTGGCGGAGCCTGCGGTCATTTTTTCAGCAGCGCATAGATCTTCATATCTGTGAGCTTTCCGTTCTTGAATGCGTTGTGTTTCAGCGTCCCTTCATATACGAAGCCTGCCTTTTCCAGTACACGGCAGGAGGCAATGTTATGTGCAAAGGGCTCGGCACTGACTTCCAATCCTTGACATAGGTTTCAAAAAGTGTTACAATTTATACATTACAGAGATCTGACACTGAGGAAGGATCTGTATTGCTTCCGGATTATGGCTTGAGTGATTGGAAAAGGAAGGTCAGATATTACAATGAAAAAGATCAGGAACAGGAAACTGATGCTGCAGATCAGCTTTATTGCACTTATCGTATTTGCCGCGACATTTACTTTTTCAATGATCTCCAACTATATAATAGCAAGGAATTCTTATCTCGAATCAAAGAACGAGATGATCGACCGGGATCTGGATAACATAGTCCGGAGCGTCGTGAGTAATACCAGGTCAGACTGGTTCTGGAGATATGTGAAGGAGCATAGGGACGACACCATCCGGCCGTATTCCGAAGATGAAGAGGGCAGGCGCAATGATCCTGAGTTCATAGATGCTGTCATGGAATATACTTTGGGGAAAAGAAGTGATTACGAGAACTGCACTCCCGAGATGCAGCGCTTTATTGCCAGGAGCAATTATTATCTGACGGGATACAATATATACAGGAGCCTGAAAGAACTGAAATATGCCGAGCTGAGTATCGTCGATTTCATAAACGACCACGAGGCGTACCTCTATCTGTCCTGTGATGAGGGACATCTCAAAGCTGATGATGACTTCGGCTCGGAAGAGGTCCTGGATTATTGCTCTGCGTGTCTTGAACCGATAAGCTATGATGCCTCGGAGCATACGGCTGTGCAGAAGATACTTGCAGGTGAGCTTGACTCACAAGGGGAGACTCTCTATGAAGTATGGTCGAATCCCGATGACGGTAAGGACTATTATATCGGCTATGCTCCGGTAATTTCAGACGGGAAAGTCAGCTGTGTCCTCAGTATCAAATACGACTGGTCGGAATTTCGCAGCGAACTGTTCAGCCACGCCAGAAACTCGATGATAAACGGCTTTATAGGGCTTATCGTACTCAGCGGAACGCTTATGACATTCGTTTACTTCAGCGCGATACGTCCTATCTCCAAGGTCAAGAACGGCGTTGTGAAATATATGGAGGATCACGACAGCAAGGCCGTTGCGGATAAAATGAATAAGATCACCGTCAGAAACGAGATCGGGACCCTCGCCGAAAGCTTCTCGGCAATGGCCGGGGAGATAGAACGCTATACTGAGGAGAATCTGCGCCTCGGTGCCGAGAAGGAACGTGTGGCTACCGAGCTTTCCCTTGCCACAAATATCCAGTCAGGTATGCTGCCGGATGTGTTCCCGGATCTCTCCGGCAGGAAAGAGTTCGATATATATGCTTCCATGGCTCCCGCAAAGGAAGTCGGCGGAGATTTCTATGATTTCTTTATGATCGACGAGGATCATCTTGCAATAGCCATCGCTGACGTTTCCGGAAAGGGGATCCCTGCTGCGCTGTTTATGATGTCCGCGATGATTCTTATAAACGACCACGCGCTTATGGGAGGCACTCCCGCAGAGATACTCGGACGTATCAACAGACAGGTGTGCAGGAACAACAAAGCCGATATGTTCGTTACCGTGTGGCTCGGCATACTTGAGATAAGCACCGGAAAACTCACGGCTGCCAATGCGGGGCACGAATACCCGCTGATAAACATAAACGGCAGGTTTGAGCTTCTAAAGGACGTACACGGCACTCCCATAGGGGCAGTTGATACTGCCAGGTACAGGGATTACGAGCTTACGCTTAAAAAAGGTGACTGCATATTTGTCTATACCGACGGAGTTGCCGAGGCCACTGATGCAGACAACAAACTGTTTGGTAAAGACCGCGCCCTCGTAGCGCTCAATGTCTCGCCGGACGCATCGCCGAAAGGGCTGCTCGAAGCAGTACGCGCAGCTGTGGACGGCTTCGTAAAGGATGCTCCTCAGTTTGACGACCTTACAATGCTCGGACTCAAATACTTCGGAAAAGAGTAATTATTCAAATGAAAAAACAGTGTGCTTTCGGGGATGATCCCCACGGCACACTGTTTTGTTTTGTCGGACGGCAGACCGCCTGCATCAGTATTTCCTTACAGTTTTTCTGCGGTGCTTTTCGAGGTACATCATATTGTCTGCCTCGCTCATAAGAGCCGTAAGGTCTGTATCCTTATCCGGCTTGACAGTCACGTTGCCGCAGCTGCACCCGAACCTGTACGGGGAGGACTGCTCGGCATTGCGTGCCTCGATCTTGTTATATACCTTTTTGATAAGCTCTTCAGCCTCCGTCTCAGTTTCAAATGCGGCGAGTATAAGAAACTCGTCGCCGCCTGTCCTTACAGGTATGCAGTCTTTGGGGAAGATCTCCATAAGTGCATCGCTGCAGACGGTTATCGCTATATCGCCTTCCTCGTGGCCGTAGGCGTCGTTTATCATTTTAAGGTTATCAACGTCTGCACAGATAACGGAAAGATACTTGTTCGCCTTGATAGTGTTTTTCAGATAATCGTTCTCGTACTTTTTAAGGCCGCGGCGGTTGTACATTCCCGTAAGGGGATCGTGCAGATTGAGTATCTCCAGCTCGCTGAGGGCTTTTTCAAGCTTGTTGTTCATATAGAAGCTGCCGGCATTATTGCATATAGCGTTGATCCACGTGTTCAGCAGATCTCCCTCTATCTCCAAAGTCGTTGGCTCTGCCGCAAGGTATCCGAGGAACACGCTCTTGAAATAAAGGGGAGCCAGTGCAGTGATCCGCGGTCCATCCTCGTCGCCCAGAGCTTCAGGCAGCAGCTGTATCGTCGGGAATTCGTATCCTACCGGGACCTCGTGGCCAAACTGGTACATCGATACCGACTTTTCAGGCACTATCCAGGGCGGGATGTCCTCTTCTATATTGATCTTGTTCTGATCCTTCTCAACGTCGGAGCTTATGCATACATACATCCTTTTGAGTTTGAATATCTGGCAGCCCCAGGTCAGACTGTCGAACAGATGCGAAGAGTCCTCTACATTAGCAATTCCTACGTTCATATCCAGCAGGTAGCGCGTGAATTCCTTGAAATCATTGTAGTAAGCGTACTTTTCCTTGTAGCTGACCTCGTTGACGTGCTTGATCGGCACACACCCGCAGGACTGACCCTTGACGAGCACGGAATCTACGTAGGTATCGTCTTCGATCTTTTCGCCGTTCATCATCCTGATAAGAAGATCTACAGCCACGGAGCCTGCCTCATAGGTCGCACGTCTGACGGTTGTGGGTGAAGGTATATAATTCTTGCAGTCCTTCAGAGAGTCGAAGCCGGTTACGATTATATCCTCCGGAATCCTTAAACCGTGTTCCTTCAGCACATCCATACAAAAGAAAGACATAGTATCGTTTGCGCATACGATGGCCTGAGGCAGTTCGGGCTTTTTCAGTATCTCCTCAGTACACTCCTCGGCTTTTTTCCAGAACCAGCCGTAATAGACTCTGTCTTCCTCAAAGGGCAGACCGTGCTTTAGCAGTGTGGTCTTGTATGCTTCGAGCCTTTCGTCGGATTGTATATTATCCTTGAAGCCGTTTATAAAATCTATCTTTGTCAGGCCGTGATCTGTGATAAGATGCTCGACGACTGACGACATAGCATACTTGTTGCTGAGGATGATGCGTTTCTCGCCTTCGTAGAGAAGATCGTCAAAGTCGATAAGAGGTATATTATGCTCACGGGCATTTTTGCATATATCTATAAATGTATTGTAGTCAAGGAGCGATTCGCCGAATACTACTATGCCGTCTATATTGTCATAGTCCATCAATTTATAGACCATCATCTCGCCTTTGAGAATATGGTCTGACAACACAAGATCAAGTCCGCGCTGCGGCTTGCAGGTCGGATTATAGAACACAAAAAGATTATGTCCCTGAGCCTTGCAGGCATTGGCTATACCGCGGACGACGTCCATCTCATATTCAAGGTCAAAGCCTGTAACGCAGACAGCGATGGTTTTTCTTCTCATACTCACGTCTATCCTCCTTTTGTAAGCGGCTGCTTTTATAGTACAATATATTAATATACCCATATTATAACACAGTTTTTTACTGATTTCAATACTTAGTTAGCATAATTTTACAAATTAATTTAACCATTATTATTTGATTTAACAAAAATGCCGGTTTATTTTGCATCTTTATATTTGTTTTTAGAAAAGGCTTGACATTATACAGTATTAATGATATACTATACTCAGTTAGCCAATGCTAACGAAGCAGAGAACGATACAGAAGGGAGACATCAGAATGTTTCTGGAAATAAGCGCAATAAAGAAATCTTTCGGCGAGGGCGAGAACAGAACAGAAGTCCTCAAAGGGATCGACCTTTCGGTGGAGAAGGGGGAGATATGCGTGCTGCTGGGGCCCTCCGGCTCGGGCAAGTCAACGCTGCTAAATATCATCGGAGGCATCGACAGTGCCGACAGCGGCAGCATTACCATCAGCGGCGACAAGCTGGAGGATATGAACGAGAAGGCTCTCACCAACTACCGAAGAAAGCATCTGGGCTATGTTTTTCAGCAGTACAATCTTATACCGAACCTGAATATTAAGGAGAATGTGGAGGTGGGCGCATATCTCAGCAGCTCGCCCCTCGATACCGATGAGCTGCTGAAAACTCTCGGACTTTACGAGCACAGGCACAAGCTGCCTAACCAGCTTTCCGGCGGTCAGCAGCAGAGAACCGCCATAGGCCGGGCTATCATAAAGAATCCTGACCTGCTGCTTTGCGACGAACCGACAGGAGCTCTCGACTACAAGACCTCCAAGGAGATACTCAGCCTTATAGGCGAGATAAACTCCAAGTACGGGAATACCGTCATAATGGTGACGCATAATGACGCGATCAAGAATATGGCTGACAGAGTCGTAAAGCTTCGTGACGGAGTGATAAGGAAGAACTACCTCAACGAGGTAAAGATCTCCGCCTCCGAGCTTGACTGGTAAGGGGTGAGTCTATGAGGGATCCTCTTATCAAACGACTCCCGCGTGAACTAAGGGAGGAACTCGGGAAATATCTTGTTATTTTCCTGTTTTTTGTGATGCTGATAGGCTCTGTGTCGGGTTTCATCGTGGCAGATTCCAGTATGATCGACGCTTATGAAGAAGGCTTTGAAAAGTATAATATCGAGGACGGCAACTTTGAACTCGCATCAGAGGCAGACAGCGATCTCATATCCGTGCTGGAAGAGAAGGGCGGTATAAAGCTTTACCGCAATTACTATAAGGAGGAATATACTTCGCCGTTTGACAGCAAACTCCGTGTCTTCGGCGCAAGAAACGAGGTCGATAAGGTCTGCATAATGGAAGGCAGCGAGCCTGCCGCCTCCGACGAGATCGCTCTTGACAGGCTCTATGCCCGGAATCATAAACTGGAGGTCGGCGGCACCTTCAGACTGGAAGAAAAGGAACTGAAGGTCTGCGGCATAGCTGCTCTTTCGGATTATTCGGCGCTGTACGAAAAGACTTCGGATATGATATTCGACAACGACAAGTTCGGCGTGGGCGTTATGACCGACGAGGGCTTTGCATCAGTAAGAGACGATCACATCCATTACAGCTATTCGTGGATATACAATGAAAAGCCCGCTGACGATATTGAAGCAAAGGACAAGTCTGAGGAGCTTGTGAAGGTTCTTTCGGAAAATGCCGTGCTTGTCAATTACATCCCGGAGTATATCAATCAGGCGATAGTCTTTGCAGGGAACGATATGGGCAATGACAAGGTATCGTTCACAGCGTTTCTTTATATTACCGTTGCAGTGCTCGCCTTCATATTTGCGATAACCACCGAAAGCACTATCCAGAAGGAATCTGGTATCATCGGCACGCTCCGTGCTACCGGGTACACCAGGGGAGAGATCATCAGACACTATATGATCCTGCCTATGACTGTGCTCCTTGTGGGGGCCGTTGTCGGGAATATACTCGGATATACTCTTCTTGAAAAGTATATGGCATCGATGTATTACGACAGCTACAGCCTGCCGACATATACTGTCAGGTTCAGCGCCGAAGCGCTTATCAAGACAACGCTGGTGCCCTTTGCAATAATGTTCGCAGTCAACCTTGCAGCACTTGTGAGAAAGATAAGGCTCTCTCCCCTCAGGTTCATCAGACACGACCTCTCCCGAAAGCAGCGCAGGAAGGCTTTCAGGCTAAATACCAGGATCGGTATAATGATCCGCTTCCGCCTGAGGATAATCTTCCAGAATATACCCAACTATATCACTGTATTCATCGGCATATTCCTTGCAGATGCGATCCTTTTCTTCGGCCTGTCTTTTGAGCCTATGCTCGACTCCTTCCGTGAAAGCATCATAGATAATCAGATCGCCGAGAATATCTATATCCTGAAGGCTCCTGCCGAGACTTCTGCCCCCGGCGCTGAGAAAGCGGCCACCGATTCACTGGAGATAAGCTTCGACGGCTTCAAAGCCGAGGATGTCAGCATCTACGGCATAACCGACGGCAGCAGATATGTCTCCATCGACAGTACGGGCGACGGGGTCTATATCTCATCGGCATTCCGCGATAAGTACAGCCTTGACAAGGGCGACAGCTTCACGATGAAGGAGAAGTTCGGCAGCAAGGAATATGAGTTCAAGGTCGCAGGGTTCTATGAGTACCCGTCAACGATAGCGGTGTTCACAGGGTTAGACAGGTTCAATGAGCTTTTCGGGTACGAGAGCGGTCATTACAATATGTACCTGTCCTCCTCAGAGATCACGGATATAGACGATAAGCTCATAGCCACCCGGATCACTTCCGACGATCTTACGAAGACATCCAGACAGCTGGTGCGCTCCCTCGGAGATATCACTAAGATATTCGTGGGCTTCGGCGTGGTAATGTTCGTTCTCGTCATCTATCTGCTGTCGAAGATCATCGTTGAGAAGAATGCACGTTCTATCTCAATGGTCAAGATACTCGGCTATACAAACAGCGAGATCAACAGCCTGTATGTGCATACCACCACGATAGTTACAGCGCTGTCGCTGGTCCTGACGATCCCCCTTGCGGACCGGCTGATCGCGCTCATATTCAAGATCGTTTTCAAGAATTATTCCGGATACTTCCCGTACAAAGCCAGCCCTGTGATAATGCTCGAGACATTCATCATCGGAGCAGTTTCCTATGCGCTGATAGCCTTGCTTCTTAACCGCAGAGTCAAGGCGACTCCGCTGGCTGAGGTGCTCAAAAACGTCGAGTGATCGCTTGACACTCAGTCACAAATATGTTATAATCACCTTGCATAAATAAGGTGTGACCGCCCTCGCCTCTCAAAGCGGGGGCGGTTTATCTGTACGGTGAGAGATATGGTATGTAAGAAAGTCTTCGGGATGCTGACTGCCGCAGCAGTGCTGTTTTGCTCCTGCACGCTGGGGGAGAGCTCCAAAAAATCCGGACAGCTGTTCGCTATGGATACTTATATGACATTTACCGCCTGGGGAGAAAACGCTCAGGCGGGGATCGATGCTGCCTCTGGCAGGATAGTCTCTCTTGAAAAGCTGCTGTCTGTCACCGACAGCGGCAGCGAAGTGTTCCGTGCCGACCATTCCGGCGGAAAAGCCGTTGATGTGAGCCCGGAGACTGCCTGGCTTGCTTCGTTCGCAGTCGGGATGAATACCATCACAGAGGGTGCTCTGGATATAACGCTTTACCCCGTCCTCTCAGAATGGGGCTTCACTGCTGAGGAATACAAGGTGCCGGATGCAGACAGGCTCAGCGAGCTGCTCAGGAACACCGGCGCTCAGAAGATATCCGTTTCAGGCAATAAGCTGACTGTGCCGGAGGGGATGATGATAGACTTCGGTGCCGTCGCTAAGGGCTACGCCGCAAGGCTTGCCGCCGAGGATATGAAAGCTGCGGGAGTGGAAGCAGCTGTGCTCGATCTGGGAGGGAATGTCCAGACAGTGGGCAGAAAGCCCGACGGCTCGGATTGGAAAATAGGCATACGGGATCCCGCCGGTGAAGGTATCATCGGGACTTTGTCGGTAGGGGAGTGTGCCGTGGTGACTTCCGGCGGGTATGAGCGCTGCTTTACATCCGGCGGGAAGACCTACCACCATATACTCGATCCCGCCACAGGCTGTCCTGCCGAGAGCGGGCTTGTGTCTGTGACCGTCATCGGGGAAAAAGGGGAGTACTGCGATGCGCTTTCAACAGCTCTTTTCGTGCTGGGTGCCGATAAGGCAAGAGAGCTTTGGAAAAAATTAGGTGATTTCGAGTATGCTGCCCTTACCGATAAAAACGAGCTTATCCTCTCAAAGGGCATAAGCGAGAGTTTCACCCCCGATGAGTCTCACAGCAGTCTGAAAGTGACGGTGGCGGAATGATACGTTCGCAGAAATTCTGGATATGTGTATGTGCTGCAGTTTTTGCCCTCTCGCTGATCTGGTGCGCAGCCGTTTTGCTGGCCCCTCACGGAGACAGCGTCAGGATATCTCAGGACGGCAGGGTGCTGTACACTCTTGATCTTTCAAAGGAAAAGGACCGCAGGATCGAGGTGGAGTATCAGGGCAGAAAAAACATTATCGAGATAAAGGACGGACGTATCCGTATGCTTGAAGCTGACTGCCCGGACCACGTCTGCATACATACAGGATGGCTCTCGTCGGATATACCCATAGTTTGCCTGCCGAACCGCCTTGTGATAGAATTTGCCGGGAGCGATCTCGACGCTGCAGTGGGGTGAGGGTATGAAGCTGAAAAAACTCGCAGTCCTGGCGCTGCTCACGGCTGCATCCCTTATCCTGTTCGTTATAGAACTGAACTTCCCGACGCTGGCGCCTGTGCCGGGCATCAAGCTGGGGCTTGCTAATATCATCACGGTGTATGCAGTTTACAGCTTCACAGCAGGGGAAACTGCTATGGTGCTTGCTGTGCGGATCCTGCTCGGAGCACTTATCGCCGGTGAGCCTTTTACGCTGATCTTCAGCTTCAGCGGCGGGCTTCTCTGCCTTGCAGGGATGCTCCTGCTCAGGAAGGTCATAGATAAAAAACATATCTGGGTATGCAGTGTGCTGGGGGCAGTGCTGCATAATGTCGGTCAGCTCACGGCAGCATTCTTTGTTATGAACACTTCCGCTGTGTTGGCGTATGCTCCCTTCCTACTGGCGGCGGGATGCTTAGCCGGAGCACTTACCGGCTTTGCTGCTCAGTTCGTGATCTCGCGGCTAAAAGGACGGATAGATATATGAATACGCCGGACCTGTCTGATCGGACGGAACCGGTGTTTTGGTTTGGGATACTGCCCCTTTTGCCGGAAAATAGCGGTGCTTATTGACAAACCGGCCGAAACTTGATAAAATATGAATATAACTGATATAATATCACCTTTGTAAAGGATGTGTTGTTTAATGGCAGGTACGTTCTGGGCCCTTGTGCCGCCGATGATCGCTATTATCCTTGCTCTCTTGACCAAGGAGGTATACAGTTCGCTTTTCATCGGGGTGCTGTTGGGCGGACTGTTCTTTGCCGATTTCAGCCCGGTGGGCGCTATGAACCATATTATAGACGACGGCTTCGTGGCCTCGCTTTCCAAGCCGGGAAACGTCAGCATACTTATCTTTCTCGTCATACTTGGTATGATAGTTGCGCTGATGAACAGTGCGGGAGGTTCGGCAGCCTTCGGCGAGTGGGCGCAGCGGCGAATAAAGACACGTGTCGGCGCACAGCTGGCTACCGTAACTCTCGGCGTGCTGATCTTTATCGACGATTATTTCAACTGCCTTACGGTAGGAAGCGTTATGCAGCCCATTGCCGCAAGGCATAAAGTGTCCCGCCAGAAGCTGGCCTATCTTATAGATGCAACGGCAGCGCCTGTCTGCATAATCTCCCCCGTATCCTCCTGGGCGGCAGCCGTTACCGGATTCGTTGACGGCGAGGACGGCTTCTCCCTGTTTATAAGCTCGATACCCTATAATTTCTATGCTCTGCTGACTGTCGCATTTATGATAGGCATAGTTCTGATGAAGACCGATTTCGGCCCGATGGCCAAATATGAGAAACTGGCAGAGAGGGCTGATGAGGTTTCCGCACGTGCCGATGAGAAGCAGTCCAAAGGAAAGATAATAGACCTGCTGTTCCCCATATTCACTCTCATAGCCGGCTGTATTATCGGTATGATCTATACCGGAGGATTCTTTGAAGGCGTCGGATTCATAGATGCGCTGAAAGACTGCGATGCTCCCAAGGGACTGGTCATCGGATCCTCCGCTGCACTTATCCTCACAGTTCTTTTCTACATCATAAGAAGAGTAATGCCCTTCAAAGACTGTATGGCCTGTCTTCCGGAAGGATTCAAGGCTATGGTGCCGGCTATACTCATACTGACGCTGGCCTGGACGCTCAAGAATATGACCGACAGCCTCGGTGCCGCTGAGTATGTACGCGGCATTATCCAGGAAAGCGCATCCGGCTTCAGTTCCTTCCTGCCGGCGATCATCTTTGTTGTCGCAGCGCTGCTCTCCTTTGCGACAGGTACATCCTGGGGTACCTTCGGCGTGCTTATCCCGATAGTCGTAAGCGTGTTCGGTCAGTCGGATCATACTATGATGGTAATTTCTATCTCCGCCTGCATGGCAGGCTCGGTATGCGGCGACCATTGCTCGCCTATATCCGATACCACGATAATGGCCTCGGCGGGAGCAAAATGCGCCCACGTCGAACACGTTTCAAGCCAGCTCCCATATGCTCTGGTGGTGGCGCTGATCTCCTTTGTGACCTACATCATCGCCGGATTTGTCAAGAATTCGGTTGTATGCCTGTGCATCGGTATAGGTCTGACGGTATCGGCTCTGGCGCTCGTCAGATATGTCCAGAAGACCAGGGCGGACAAGTCTCCCGCCCCGGCCGGAAAATAAATATAAAAACAAAGACGGGTATCTCCTTTGCCATTCGGCGGGGAGATACCCGATTTCTTTATTATCAGATCACGTTTTCTTGCAGCAGAGAATACAGCAGCCGATGCTTTGCTTTTCCGGTATTGCCTTAAACTGTCTCAATACCGAACAGACAGCATTCACCTTTCAGGCTTACGGTCAGGCTTCCGTCACCGAGCCCTTCGGGCAGAGTAGCTGTGCAGGTATGTATGTCGTCATAGCCGTCAGAGCAGGGAACAGTAAGCTTTATCTCCTGCCCGGCACATACCGCTGTGATCTCCGACTCGCCCATCACTGAGCTGGCAGTAACTTTGAGCTCTTTCTTTCCGGCAAAGGGTACTCCGTCAAAAATTACGGCAGCGCCCCAGCCTTTGCTGTGCAGATAGCTGGTCACGTGTCTGGCGGAATAGAGATTGTTAACGCCCTTTGCCTTGTCATAGCTTATGGCAGGGAACCTGCCGGGGCGCAGCCCTATCTTCTCGCCGTCAATATGCAGGGCAGCTTCTTCTCTGATGTCAGCCGAGGATGCTCCCACCGAGAATACACATCTGCAGTCTTCAATGAGCATCCGTGACGAGCGGGTATCGTATATCCTGAAAATATGTGCGGGAGCTTCGAGCACTACCTTCTTTTCTTCACCGGCTTTTATATGTATACGCCTGAAGGCGCACAGCTTTTTGAGAGGTCTCGAAACTGCCGAGTCCACAGCCCGGAAGTAGAGCTGTACGACCTCGTCGCTGTCATATCCCGAAACGTTGGTGACTGTCACTTCGGCTCTTACTCCGCCGTCCGCAGTACGCTCAACGCTCAGACCGCTGTATTCAAATCGTGCATAGGTCAGACCGTGACCAAAGGGGAACAGCGGCTCACCCTTGAAGTACATATATGTAGTCCCGGATGATTCGATGTCATAGTTTTCGATGTCAGGCAGTTCAAGCTCGCTCTTGTACCAGGTCAGCGGCAGACGTCCCGCAGGCGGGTTCTTGCCGCGTATGGTCTCGGCAACGGCTGTACCGAGATGCTCTCCCGCGTGGGAGGTCCACAGGCAGGCTCCTGCATATTCTTCGCCGCTGTCAAGAGAATAGGGATAGCTTGAGATTAAAACAGGCAGGGTATTGGGATTGTGCATCGACATCTTGAATGTCATCCCGCGCTGTATGTTCAGCGAGAGAGTCTTTCTGTCATAACATTCCTTTGCTACCTGCACCGGATGATTGCCTATGCAGTATATCACAAGATCGTTCCTGTCGGCAATGTCGGCAGCTCTCTGCTCGCCGCTGCTTTCGATAGAGATCCTGAAAAGCATCTCCCCGGTGACGGCTCTTGTATCCGTGAAGCTGAACGAGCCGTCCTCCCGGCAGATGAGCCTTCCGTGACGCAGGAATTCCTCGATAAGAGTCTTGCCCTCATACTCAAAGAGGTTGAAAGTCTCGCGGGTGAACCAGTCATATATAGTCCTGTTGTGCAGTTTCAGCGTGCCGTCCTCATCAAGGCGCACATATCTCTGATATTTCAGCGAGAAAAGGTTTTTCCAGTTCTCGCCCCAGTCCTGGAGCTCGAAGATCTCGCTGTCTGTTACACGCTCGGCATCGGCGCATATGCTGCCGTCCTCCTTTGCCGAGAGGTATTTCCCGTTGGGACACAGCACCGATACCCTGTCCCAGAGCGTGTCATACTCCACGGCTGAGCCGGCATACTCTTTCTTTATACCCTCCAGCACCGAAACGTTCCGTGTGCTGTATCCGGTGTACCAGTCCATAAGGTTCTCGTCTGCCAGAGGACCGACAACAGCTATATTCTCGGGAGTCTCCTCTATCGGCAGCAGTCCGCGGTTGCGCAGCATAACGATCTGTTCTCTTGCTGCACGCAGGTTCACTTCCCTGTGCTCATCGCACTCGATGGCGCTGTCTTTTATCAGGTCAAAGTCTGTTTTGTCAAGCTGCCCGAGCCTTATCCTTGCAGCTATGGTCCTGGTGAGGGAAGCGTCGATCACGTCCCAGGTCAGAAGTCCGTCGTCAAGGGCTTTTTTCGCCGCAGCCTTTACAAGCGGCTCCATATCCGTCATTACATCACAGCCGCCTTCAAGCGTCATCTTGTAGCTCTCCGAATGGGTTTTAGGGAACTTGTGAGCTATAACGTTCTGCGAGAAATCGCCGCCGTCGCTTACCACGAACCACAGCCCCCACTCGTTTTTAAGGATAGTCTCCAGTTCGGGATTCATCACAGCCGGCAGTCCGTTTATCTCGTTGTAGGCTGCCATAATGCTTCTTGCACCGCCCCATCTTATGGGGATCTCGAATGCCGCGTAGTAGTACTCGTATTTGAGATGCAGCGGGATGCTTGCATTGCAGCTGCCGCGTGTCGCTTCATTGTTGTTGGCACAGAAGTGCTTCAGCGTGGGAACGGTCATATAATATCCGTCCTTCTCGCCTGCCATACCTCTGGTGTACGCCGCGCAGAGCGTTCCCGAAAGCATCACATCCTCGCCGTAGGCTTCCTCGGTACGTCCCCAGCGCGGATCACGGACAAGGTCAACGGTTGGTCCCCAGAGACACAGTCCGCCCTTCTTTTCCCTGTTGTAGTATGCCCTGGCTTCTGTACCGGCGATGCGGCCCAGCTTTTCGAGCAGATCTTCGTCAAAGGTCGCCGCAAGACCTTCCGGCTGAGGGAACACGGTCGAGACCTTTTCTCGTTCTCTGCCCACATATCCCCTGGCAACTTCGGTGCCGATATAGAACTCTCCCAGTCCGAGACGCTCCACGGCGTTGTGGTGCGTAGTGAGCAGACCGAGCTTTTCCTCCCCGGTCAGCTGAGACACTATCTCACGGGCGCGGATCAGAGCACTGTCCTTTTCTGTCATAACGTTTACCTCATTTATTACGATATATCTGTGTCACCACATAAAATCTTCTTTCGGTGCCTCCGGCATCGAGATCTCCTGCTGTACCAAAGCCGCTGTCTTCAGAGCCAGCTTCTCGGCCGCTGCCTGTGCAGCCAGTTCCTCGAAAAGCTCATTTACCGGGAGCAGCTTTTTGAACACCTTTATTATATGATCTGCAAGCTCCGGTGAATAGAGCCTGTCATCATCTGCCGGTATGCTTACGGTCATACTGATGTTCTTGAGCCTGAAAAAACGCTCCGCCTCCGGGACAGGGCAGGGCTTCAGGCGTTTGTACTCATCCCCCGAGATCTTTATCCCCGCACGTTCGATGCTTTTGGCCTGCCTGAAGAACACTCCTTCATCGGAAATGATCTTCTGCCTGAAATTCTCCATAACAGCCGCTGACGGGTAGGTGAGCTTCATACCGAACACAGCACCCTCCGCCGAGAACTCAAAGAACAGGGACGGCGTTTTGCTCCAGTCATAGGTCTCGTGCTTGACGACGATCCACATATTATCTCTGTACTTTCTGTAAGGCGGAAAGTTCGGATCCGAATAGATCCGCCCTGCCTTTGCCATCATGCCGCTGATCTTCATGAACGGTCCTGAGACGACGGCGCAAAGCTCCTTCATCGGGCGGTAAAGCTCGCTCATGTATACCTCCTTGCGGGGCTCGAACCATTCCTTTTCGTTGTGTATCCTGAGCTCAGCCATAAACTCCGTTGCCGAGCGTGAAAACCCTTTGAACATACATCCTCCATACTGAAATGATAGGTTAAAATTATTATAACAAGTAATACCGGCCTTGTCAATAATTATTTTGCCAACCGTCCCTGTCCGGTCTGCTATGCTGTCTTTGGCTTTGGGATCAGGCAGCCGCAGCAGTGTTGATATTCCATAATACGCCTGAATGTGCCGTGTTTTTGCACAGATCGCTGCTCTGAAATTTGTATATTTCGTCAAAGCCCGAAGCTCCGCCCTTTGCGGGACCGGCGAACAAAGATATAGAAAATTAACACATTTTCCTCTTTACAAAATCAGGGGGGTGTGCTATAATTATAAAGATAAAATTGAGTAAGGAGGAGTTATCAGTGCAAAAGGCATACTTGATCCTTGAAAACGGTACGATCTTTGAGGGAAAAAGCTTCGGCGCATCCGGCGAGGCTGTTGGTGAGATCGTATTTACCACATCGATGACAGGATATGTTGAGACTCTTACCGATCCCAGCTATTATGGCCAGATCGTTGTTCAGACATTCCCGCTTATCGGCAATTACGGCATTATGAAGTCTGATTTTCAGAGCAGCCGTCCACAGGTCAAAGCTTATATCGTAAGAGAATGGTGTCAGGAGCCCAGCAATTTCCGTTGTGAGGGTGATCTTGACACTTTTTTAAAGGAAAACAATATCGTCGGTCTCTGCGGCATCGACACCAGACAGCTCACTAAGATAGTTCGTGAGTCGGGTGTTATGAACGGAAAGATCGTAAGCGAGGGCGCAGGCTTCAGCTTCGCAGATCTGAAGAATTACAAGATCGTTGATGCTGTAAAGAATACCACCTGCTCGGAGGAGACTGTGCTTCCTGCTGAGGGCGAGACCAAGAGAAAGATAGTTCTCTTTGACTTCGGCACGAAAAGGAGCATCGCAAGACAGCTCGTTAAGCGCGGCTGTGAGGTAACTGTTGTCCCCGCATACACCAAGCTTGAAAGAGTGCTGGAGCTTGAGCCTGACGGGATCATGCTCTCCAACGGCCCCGGAGATCCGGCGGAGAATACCGAGATCATTGCTGAACTGAAAAGGTTCATAGATAAGGATATACCCACATTTGGTATCTGCCTCGGACACCAGCTCTATGCGCTTGCACACGGCGCCAGGACCGAGAAGCTCAAATACGGCCACAGAGGTGCTAATCAGCCTGTGACCGATACCGAGACCGGCAAGGTGTATGTAACGAGCCAGAACCACGGCTATGCCGTTATCAACGATTCGCTGGGCGACTATGCAAAGGTATCCTTCGTGAATACCAACGACGGCACCTGCGAGGGCGTGAAGTATCTGAACGAGAAGGCCTTCTCGGTACAGTTCCACCCCGAGGCTTGCGGCGGTCCCAAGGACCCCGGCTTCCTCTTTGACAGGTTCGTTGAAATGATAGACAATAACAAGAAGGGAGTGTAAGGTATGCCGCTGAATAAAGACATCAAAAGAGTTCTCGTTATCGGCTCGGGCCCTATCGTTATCGGACAGGCCGCTGAGTTCGACTATGCAGGAACACAGGCCTGCCGCGCACTCAAGCAGGAAGGCCTTGAGGTAATACTCATCAACTCCAACCCCGCTACCATTATGACAGATAAGGCTATGGCCGATAAGATCTATATCGAACCGCTCACCCTTGAAACGGTGAAGAGAGTCATCAAGAAGGAGCGCCCTGACAGCGTTCTCTCCACTCTCGGCGGCCAGACAGGCCTTACCCTTTCGATGCAGCTGGCAAAGTCGGGCTTCCTCGAGGAGTACGGCGTTAAGCTGCTGGGCGCAAAGCCCCTTACCATCGACAAGGCCGAGGACAGACTTATGTTCAAGGAGACTATGGAGTCTATCGGTCAGCCCTGCATACCCTCTACAGTCGTAAATACTGTTGAGGATGCAGTCAAGTTCGCAGACAGCGAGGGCGTGGGCTATCCGCTCATAATCCGTCCCGCATTCACCCTCGGCGGCACCGGCGGCGGTATCGTTCATAACGAGGAGGAGCTCCGCGAGATCACAAGGAACGGACTTTATCTCTCGCCTATCACTCAGGTACTCGTTGAGAAGTGCGTCTCCGGCTGGAAGGAGATCGAGTTCGAGGTAATGCGTGACTCGGCAGGCAACGTCATCACTATCTGCTCTATGGAGAACGTGGATCCCGTCGGTGTACATACCGGTGACTCCATCGTTGTGGCTCCCTGCGTTACACTCGCGGATAGGGAATTCCAGATGCTGCGTACTGCTGCTATCAAGATCGTTGACGCCCTTGAAGTCGAGGGCGGATGCAACTGCCAGTTCGCACTCAATCCCGACAGCTTCGAGTATGCCGTTATCGAGGTAAACCCCCGTGTTTCCCGTTCTTCGGCGCTCGCTTCAAAGGCTACAGGCTATCCTATCGCTAAGGTCGCTACCAAGATCGCTATCGGCTACAGGCTCGATGAGATCATCAATGCCGTTACCGGCAAGACCTACGCCTGCTTTGAACCTTCGATCGACTATATCGTCGTAAAGCTGCCCAAGTGGCCCTTTGATAAGTTCGTTTATGCTAAGCGTGAACTTGGTACCCAGATGAAGGCTACCGGTGAGGTCATGAGTATCGGTACATCCTTCGAGCAGGCTATGATGAAGGCTGTAAGAGGCGCCGAGATCGGCCATGACAGTCTCCGTTCGCCCAAGCTCTTTGATCTTTCGGATGACGAGATCAGGGCTAAGCTCCACGACTGCAACGACGAAAGACTCTTTGTGGTATATGAGGCTCTCCGCCGCGGAGTTACTCCCGAGGAGATATTCGATATTACCAAGATCGATAAGTGGTTCACATATAAGCTTCTCAATCTTGTCAAGCTCGAGAACGAGCTGGAGAAGGGCAGCATAAGCGAGGAGCTCTACCTCACTGCCAAGAAGATGGGCTTCCCTGATGCGGTCATCGAAAGACTTACCGGCGAAAAGATCGAAAAGCCCGTCCACGCCGTTTATAAAATGGTCGATACCTGCGCTGCCGAGTTCGCAGCTCAGACTCCTTACTTCTACTCCACCTATGACAGCGAGGATGAGGCGGAGGAGTTCATCAAGAGCGTTCATACAGGCAATAAGACAGTCATCGTATTCGGCTCAGGTCCTATCCGTATCGGTCAGGGCATCGAGTTCGACTATGCATCTGTTCACTGTGTATGGGCTCTGAAGGAGCGCGGCTTCGATGTCGTTATCGTAAACAATAACCCCGAAACTGTATCAACTGACTTTGATACAGCAGACAGACTTTATTTTGAGCCTCTTACCAACGAGGACGTAATGAACATCATCCGCATCGAGAAGCCCTACGGTGTTGTCGTGGCCTTCGGCGGACAGACTGCTATCAAGCTTACAAAGCATCTTGCAGAGCAGGGCGTAAATATCCTGGGAACTCCCCCCGATTCCATCGACGCTGCGGAGGACAGAGAGCGCTTCGACGAGCTGCTGGAGCTGCATAGGATCAAGAGACCTCAGGGCTTCACCGTTATGACTACCGAGGAAGCGCTGGAGGTAGCTAACAGGATCGAGTATCCTGTGCTTATGAGACCGTCTTATGTTCTCGGCGGACAGAATATGATAATCGCCTTCAATGACGCCGATATCAAGGAGTATATGGCGATCATCCTGGCACAGGGCATCGAGAACCCCGTGCTGATAGACAAGTATCTTATGGGACCTGAGCTTGAAGTGGATGCTATCTGCGACGGCGAGGAGATCCTTATCCCCGGTATTATGGAGCATATCGAGCGTGCTGGCATACACTCCGGCGACTCTATCGCTGTATATCCTGCCTGGAACGTTTCTGACAAGATGATCGAGCGCATCATCGACTGCTCAAAGAAACTGGCTGTGTCCCTCAATACCAAGGGACTTGTAAATATCCAGTACCTTATCTATCACGATGAGCTTTATGTTATCGAAGTCAACCCCCGTTCTTCGAGAACTATCCCCTATATCTCAAAAGTCACCGGTGTTCCTATGGTGGACCTTGCTACAAGAGCTATGCTGGGTGAGAAGCTTTCGGATATGGGCTACGGCACAGGACTCTATCCCAACTCGCCTTATGTGGCTGTAAAGGTGCCTGTGTTCTCATTTGAGAAGCTCATAGACGTTGATAACCACCTCGGACCTGAGATGAAGTCCACCGGTGAGGTCCTGGCTGTCGCTTCGAGCCTTGAGGAGTCGCTTTATAAGGGACTTATCGCAGCAGGCTATAAGCTGGGCAATAAGGGCGGCGTGCTCATCACTGTAAGAGATTCCGATAAGCGTGAGATCCCTCAGACTGCAAAGGCTTTCTACGATCTCGGATTTACGATCTATGCTACAAAGGGCACAGCTCAGGTGCTCACCGAGCACGGCATCCCCTGTGAGGCTGTTGCAAAGATACACGAGGCTGAGGAGAATACCCTCACCCTTATCGAGAGCGGCAAGATCAGCTACGTTATCTCCACATCCTCCAAGGGACGTATCCCCACAAGGGACAGCGTTAAGATCAGAAGAAAGACCGTTGAGAGGAACATCCCCTGCCTGACATCCATAGATACTGCAAATGCTATCGCTTCTTCTATCAGGAGCAAGTTCACTGAGGATAATACCGAGATAGTGAATATCAACAATATGCGTACCGAGAAGAAGTGTCTTGAATTCACCAAGATGCAGGGCTGCGGCAATGACTATATCTACTTCAACTGCTTCGATCAGAAGATCGATAACCCCGAGGGCCTTGCACTCAAGCTCTCCGACAGACACTTCGGCGTAGGCGGCGACGGCGTGATCCTTATCGAGCGCTCCGATGTTGCAGCCGGAAAGATGAGGATGTTCAACCTCGACGGCTCAGAGGGCAAGATGTGCGGAAACGGTATCCGCTGTGTTGCAAAGTTTATGAGAGACAACGGCCTTGTTGACAGCGATGAGTTCACAGTAGAGACTCTCAGCGGTATAATGAAGATACAGCTCACCCGTCATTACGGCGAGGTGAATGGGGCTACTGTCAATATGGGCAAGGCTGTGCTCGATCCCAAGCAGATACCTGTAAGCCTTGAGCCTGATAACAGCGGCAGCGTTGTCGGCCGTGAGGTCGATATCAGCGGCGAAAAGTACAATATCACCTGCGTATCTATGGGCAATCCCCATGCAGTCGTGTTTATGAAGAATATCGATTCGCTGGATATCGAGGAGGTAGGCCCCAAGTTCGAGTTCGACCCGATCTTCCCAGAGAGAGTCAATACCGAGTTTATCAAAGTAATTGATGAGAACACCCTCAAGATGAGAGTGTGGGAGCGCGGCTCCGGCGAGACATGGGCCTGCGGTACAGGCGCCTGTGCAGCTGCCGTTGCAGCAGTACTCGGCGGATACTGCAAGAAGGATACGGATATCACTGTCAAGCTCAAGGGCGGCGACCTTGTTATCCGCTATACCGACGATGCAGTCTATATGACCGGCGACGCCGTAACGGTCTACTCCGGTTCGATAATCGTCTGAGTTTAATATATCAAAATAATATGCCGGAAGGGGATCCCTCTTCCGGCTGTTTTTGTAATATATGGAATATTGTTCCAGCATCCTTAAACGGCGCATTTTGGGCATATTCGTTAAAATGTTACATAAATAAAATAATAACAGAATTATTAAAAAACGAAAACGATTTAAATTTTCTATTGACAATAGACTTAGGCGGTGTTATAATAGATAATGGGAAGTGAGGAGGTTTTGTATATGTTCATCAATAAAAAAGGCTTTACTCTTGTAGAGCTGATAGTTGTTATCGCAATTATCGGAATACTGGCAGCTATACTTATCCCGTCAATTATGGGATATGTGAAGAAATCAAAACTCAAGACCGCAAATATGAACGCCAAGAACGCCTATAATGCTCTGAATTATGCAGCTAATGATCTGCTCAGTGACGGCGAAGTAAGCCAGATCGACAAGCATGAGCCTATCGATGTTCTTGATCTCGATTCCAACGATCTTGAAAAGGCTGCCAAGGATGCGCTCGAACACAACGGTATCAATTCGGGATATATCTGCTGGGATATAAGTCCCAAAAAGAAGATCATCTGTGCTCAGTGGTGCGCTAATATGAATGTTGTTGATATTGTCGGACAGTACCCCAATCCTGCCGATGAGCCCGAGCTTGCTATGACTACGCTGGGAACTCTTATCAACAGTTCATCCTGGTCGGACAGTGAACGTCCGGCATTAACATAAGACAGTCGGAATAGTTCAAGGTCGGAGCTGAGACTCCGGCCTTTGTTTTTGGTGATATAATGGATCTTGAACACGTCGTTCACGGTTTTGCACCCGTGTTTGACTGCCGCAGCAGGGTGTTGATACTCGGCAGTCTGCCGAGCGTTAAGTCCCGTGAGCATAATTTTTACTACGGCCATCCGCAGAACCGCTTCTGGAAAGTGCTCGCAGCGCTGTTCGGGGAGGATCTGCCGGAAAGCATCCCGGAGAAGAAACAGCTTCTGCTGTCACACGGGGTTGCAGTATGGGATGTCATCGCTGAGTGTGATATAATCGGCTCAGACGATACCTCTATAAGAAATGTTGTGCCCGCAGATCTGTCACGGATCTTTGAGGCCGCAGATATAAAAGCGGTGTTTGCCAACGGCTCCGCCGCTGCAAGGATATTCGTGAAATACCAAAGAGCAGCCTGCGGAAGGGATATTATAAGGCTGCCGTCCACAAGCCCCGCCAATGCGGCGTGGAGCTTTGAAAGACTGCTTGGCAGCTGGAAGACTGTAAAGGATCATCTGGAGACCTGAATCTACGGAAGGGAGGCGCATATATGAACTCCGAAAGATATTACGCCGCACGCTATGACGGCGAGCCGGAGATCGAAGGCGATTATACCGACGAGTTCGCTGTGATAGCTTATGATACTATCGTCAGGTGCGCTGCCGATCACGCGGAAGCAGAGTATGCTGATAACGGGATAGTTTTTGAAAAGCTCGGCCTGACTCTGTCGTGCAGCATCCAGAGGATAGGGGAGGCTAATGACAATTATTCCGCCGAGATGCTTTTTATACTCTCTCACAGTATTTTTGACGAGCCCCTTTGCGAATATACGGCAGGTATCGGAAATTCCGCCGAAGAAGCTATCGTAAACGGCGCCAATCAGTTCTGCCTGACAGTGCTTTACAGCGTCATATCTGTTCTTGACAGCAGGGATGAGCAGCGGGTGATAGTCTCCGAATTTGCAGGGCTGACCAGGAGATTCAGGTGCCCAAACGAGAACCGGGTGTACTGCATCGGCGCACCGCAGGGGAAGCCCGTGCCTCTGTTCGACATCGTATCAAAGCTTATCCCCGATTATCTCGGCAGTAAAAATGCATACTGGGTGAAGCTTTATGCAGTCTGCTACGACGATACCACTGACTGCGAGGTCAGGATAAACGGCGCCGTGATGAACGGCCTGAGCGAGCTTATGTATAAATACGCTGACACCTGGCCCGATAAGAAGACTTTCCATTCAGAGAAGCAGTTCGTGCTGCTCGTCTCCGGAGATGAACGCAGCGGACGGGAATATACTTCACCTGAGACCGTTATCGCTCTCACAAAGAGCGCTGCTAAAATGCTCAGCAGCGTTGACAGCGAGGAAAGCGATATCCAGGCAACTGCTGCAATAGAGTCTATGTGCCGTGAACACGGTGATCTTGGGTATGAGCTCAGGGCGCTTATCCCGGAGATATATACCTGTACGCTGTTCGACCTCAGACAGGGCGACGATGTCAGGCTCAGAATGGGGGATGCTTCTGTGGTGCTCAAAAGATCTCAGCTTAGAAACCTCGGGTATATCGAGCAGGGCGTTTCGCAGTATCTCTCTGAGAATGCGCCTTCGAGAGAGGAGTCTGTCAATATAATGCGTCTCAGCTCACTCTTTGATGCGGTCAGTGAAGCCATAGAGGACGGCGCGGATATTGGCAGCATCACCGTAAACGATATGACCTTGAAAGTTCCGGAGGATTACGAACTGCTGTGAACAGGCGTGGCCTGCAAATTATTTGTGCAATGTGCAAGAAAAATCTTGACAAATCAGCAAACTCATATTATAATATAATCAAAGGAAATTGGTTCCATATTATAATATTGAAAGGCAGGTCATTTTTATGGGCAAATTTGTGATCAAGGCTACCAATACCGGGTTTACGTTCAGTCTCAAAGCCGGCAACGGCGAGACTATCGCGATCGGGGGAGAAGTTTACAATACTCTCGCCAGCTGCAAGAACGGCTGTGAGAGCGTTTCAAAGAATGCTCCCGTCGCTGCTGTTGAGGATCAGACTGTTGAAGGCTTCACAGCTGAGAAGTGTCCTAAGTTTGAACTGTACAATGACAAGAAGGGCGAGTTCCGCTTCCGTCTGAAGGCTACCAACGGACAGGTCATCTGCGCCTCGGAGGGTTACACCGCCAAGGCCGCCTGCAAGAACGGTATCGAGAGCGTAAAGAAAAATGCAGCAGATGCTCCGATAGAACAGCCGGATAAGTAAGCACAGGATAAAAAAGTATAATATCAGTGCTTTACTGCTTTAGCCATATGCGGATATAGAAATACCCCTGAGTGTTGCATTTCTAACACTCAGGGGCAGTTTTATCTGTTTGGACAAACAGGTATCTGTCTTTCCAGTACAAGCCGAGCAAGCTCAACATTTCCGTCTTTTTCAGTCGGTCCTATATGAAATCCGCATTTCTCAGTATAAAACTTCACATTTTCTTTCTTGTCTGCCGGTGTTACTAAAGTGATCCTCTCCCAGTCTGCATTAAGTGCCTTTATAAAACCTACCGCTTGTGTACCTATCCCTTTTCCCTGATACTCAGGAACAACGCACAGGCTGCCGATCTCATATACACCCTTTTGCAGTCTCCTGCACGAAATACAGCCAACAGGTCTGCTGTCGCATAGTATGATGTATTTCGGATAACTGCTGATCGACTCCTCCATCATTTCTTTGGTTTTTCCGTATCCCGGACACGAGCCGTACCGCAAATGGTCTTCATAAAAAGAAGCATTGTAAATATTGATCAGCAGCTCTGCATCTTCCGCAGCAGCCTGCCTGTATTCTATCGCCATAGTGTGATCTCCTCATACTCAGAACTTTGCCGGCAACAATTATAGCACGGCTGATATGCGCTGTCAACAGAAATGCCGCAGTATATCCGACCTTTCATCAGATATACTGCGGCGTTTGCTTATGTATAAGTTCCGTACTGCTGCGGTCAGTCTCTTGCTTCGAGTTTGCGGCAGTGCTCATTGCACTTGGCGTAGATGCGTTTTGTATCCTCGCCGATAAAGAAGCTGCCGTTTTCGTAAAGCACCTTGCCCGCACACATTGTCAACTTCACGTTCTGTTTGGAGCCGCTGTAAACTATGTTCTTCGGGATATTGTGCAAAGGCTGCATATTTGGCTGTTTCAGGTCGATGACTGTAAGATCTGCCTGCTTGCCGACGGCTATGCAGTCACAGTTGTCAAGTCCCATAGCCTTTGCAGATACAGAGCAGGCTGCTTTCAGCACTTCGTCAGCGGGGAGGGATGCTGCATCGTCGTTCCTGTACTTCTGCAGAACAGACATAAGGTACATCTCCCTAAACATATCCAGCGCATTGTTGGAGGCCGGTCCGTCTGTGCCGAGTCCGACCTGTACCCCCTTGGCGAGCATATCGGTGATAGGCGCTATACCGCTGGCCAGCTTTAAGTTGGAGGCAGGACAGCTGACTGCATATACACCGCGTCTGGCAAGTATGCCCATATCCTCGTTTGTCAGATGTACGCAGTGGAACTGTGTTCCGCCGTATTTGTAAAGCCCGAGAGTATCAAAAAGCTTGTTGGGCGTCATACCGTACCGCTCGATACACTCATTGACTTCTCTGGCAGTCTCACTGTTGTGGGTGCATACAGGCGCCTTGTATTTCTCGGCGAGGGCGCCTATCTCCTCTATAAGACCGTAGGTCGCGGTGTATTCAGCATGGAAGCCGAGTCTGAAACTGATGAGCGGGTCGATCCCGTTGTATTTGAGATAGCGCTGTTCCACCTCCGCTGCTCTGTCTCTCTCTCCGGATACAGCATCGCACATTACGCTGCGGAAGCCGCTCTCCAGATTTGCCTTGACATAGTCGTCAAGTTCAAAATACATATCGAAGCTTGCTGTAACGCCCGAGGTAAGGTATTCCAGTATAGCCAGTTTGGTGAACCAGTAAACATCTCTGCCTGTGAGCTTTGCCTCCATCGGGAATACCCTGTTGAACAGCCACTCCTGCAGGGGCAGATCATCCGCATAAGATCTCAGGAACGTCATCGCCGAGTGGGTGTGGGCATTCTTGAACGAGGGCATCAGCAGATCGCCGTCCAGATCTATCTCCCTATCAAATACGGTGTCTTTCAGCTGCTCGTCTGTCGGCGTTCCCACAAATGAGATCTTGTCACCGTCGGTCCAGACTTCGCTGTCCTCAACAGTGCATCCCCCGTCCAGAGTAAGTACCTTTCCGTTCTTAAAGCGTATCATATCGTTACCTCTTTCTGTATGTGATCAGTCCTGCACCCTGTCAGTTGTCCTCAAGGTCCTTGAGAGCCTTGATCTCGTTCTTGTTCATCCTGTCAACGCCCGCTTTTATGACCTCGACATCGTCCTTGCTGACGGTTATAACATTATCGGTCTTGTCGATCTTGACTCTCAGCTTTCCGGTAAGAAGGTTAGCATCCTCAACTATGCCCCTGCCCTCAGCTGTCTTGACTATCGATCCCGCCTTGGGAGTGGTGCGGTAAAGCTGCTCGTAGCTGTCCTGTTCGTATTTAAGGCAGCACATCAGCCTTCCGCAGGTGCCGGAGATCTTTGTCGGGTTAAGGGACAGCGACTGTTCCTTAGCCATTTTTATTGATACCGGGTGGAACTCGCCCAGAAATCTCGAGCAGCAGAAGGGCTGACCGCATATCCCGAGTCCGCCCAGCATCTTGGCCTCATCCCTGACGCCTATCTGTCTGAGCTCTATCCTTGTGCGGAACACGGAAGCAAGATCCTTTACCAGCTCTCTGAAATCGACTCTGTTCTCGGCAGTGAAGTAGAACAGCAGCTTGCTGTTATCGAATGTACACTCCACCTCGATAAGATTCATTTTCAGACCGTGCTCGGCGATCTTCCTGCTGCAGATCTCAAAGGCATCGGCTTCTTTTTTCTTGTTGCGCTCGATCTGAGTAAAGTCTGCCTTTGTGGCGACACGGATAACTTTTTTCAGGGGAGTCGAGAATCTTGTCTCGTCGATCTCTCTGTCAACGAGGGCGACCTCGCCGCATTCTACGCCTCTGGCCGTTTCGACGATAACGCTGTCTCCCATATTTATCTCCAGTCCTGCGGGATCGAAATAATAGACCTTCCCCACAGACTTGAACCTGACTCCGATTATTTTAAGCATATTAAACCTCCATCCGGCGGATCCTCAGAAGTGCCCGCCGTATTTTCTTGTGACCATTACTATCCTTGCCGTCAGGCTGTTCACCGTCAGGCTGAGGTTGCAGTTGGCATCCACTCTGCCGGTGTGATCCCTTACAAGGGCGTATATCTCCTCTGCCCAGGCACTGCCGTAGCGTGACGCCAGAAGCTCCGCCCCGCGCTTGTAGCAGCATTTCTCCGGCTCGACGCCCAGCGCATACAGACAGGCGCCGTGCATTATCTCCGACAGGAACACCAACGCCTGACGGGCAGCTGCTTTCTTGCCGTCGCACATAAAAAAGGCTTTGAGCAGTGAATATTCATCATTTTCAAGCATTGCCTCTGCCGCAGCCTTTGCACATTCAAAAGCAAGGGGCAGATCCTTGCCCTCGATAAACTCCACGCACCGCCCGATATTGCCGCCGCATACAGAAACGGCTCTGATTATATCGTCCTGACCGTAGCAGCCCTTCATAGTCAGCCATTGCTCGGCGTCATGCTGCGAACAGGGCTCGGTGGCGAGGGGGAACACTCTTGATACTATAGTCGGCAGGAATATCTCCCTGGTTACCGCCGTAAGTATCAGCACACAGTGGGCAGGGGGTTCCTCCACCAGCTTCAGCAGAACGTTCTGCACAGCCGTCGCAGTGTTTACCGACCTGTCCATATCGGGGATCAGGTATATCTTGTATCTCCCCTCATTTGGGAGTATCACCGCATCGGATACCAGAGCCCGTATGCTGTCAAGGGTGTAGTTGCCGTTTTCGTTCTGTTCGGCAGTGATGAAGTCGGGGTGCGTGCCTTTTTCCAGCATCATACAGCTCTTGCACTTTCCGCATGGCTTGCCGCTGTGATCCTCACAGAGCAGGGAAGCCGCAAGATACCCGGCCAGAGCCTTGCGCCCTGAGCCCCGTTCTCCTGTGATGACTACCGAATGAGGCTCCCGCCCCCTGGCTGTCATCAGTGAGATGAGTTTTTTGTTCTCCTCGTTTGAATAAAGCTTCATCAGACCTGTTCAAACCTTTCGATGTCGGTAACGAATATAGTCGCACCGCCGATGGTGACCTCCACCGCCTGTCCGAGGTTCATCCCGCCTTCGGAAACGGTGCTGGCTGATACCAGCTGCTTTCTCTTGCGGGAGTGCTCCTTGCAGCAGTCTATGACCAGATCTACCTGCTCGTTAGTGCAGCATATCATAAAAGTGGTATTGCCGCGGGAGAGAAAACCGCCTGTGGAAGCCAGTTTTGTCGCCCTGATGCCTCTCTTCTGCAGAGCCTTGGTCACGGCGTATGTATCGTCATCATTTACTATTGCATATACAAGTTTCATTCTGATACCTCCGAATGTGTTTGGTTAAATGAATTTATATACTTATTTTACCACATCTGCTTCAAAAATGCTATAGCTTTTGAGAATTTTTATTATCTTTTCGTCAAAGACCTCTCCCCCGGCGATCACAGGCACCGACGGCTGACAGCTGAGCGCGGTCCGGGAGCAGATACGCCCGGCAGCTTTGTCCACGGGGATGCGCTCGCTGCCGGAGAAATAAGCCTCTCTGAGACCCATAGCCCTCTCCGGCCTTATCAGCCGGGGCAGCTCGTCCTTTACGGCATATCTTCTGGGTATATCCTCAAATGCCTTGATAACTTTATCAAGGTCGCCGTCTTTGTTGTAAGGCGATGGCATCAGCACCGTGTAGGCGCTGTCGGAATATTCAGGCTCAATGCCCCTCTTTCTCAGCTCATCGGCCAGATCATTCCCGGTATAGCCGGCGCTCATTGGAGCGACCGTTATCTTCATCGGTTCGTCTCCTACTGTTGTAAAGCCTGCAAGGCTTATACGTTCCCTGCTCGACGATACCTCTTTGCAGAATGACCTTATCCTTTCCGCAAGGCCGTTTGAAAGTTCAGATATGCTTCGCTCTGTGCTTTGAATTATCACATAGCTTGGGCTTGTGGAAGCGAACAGGGACATCTCGGCCTTTGCACAGTCCGCAAGTCCGGCAGGTGCCGACCTGGAAATGTGCAGAAGGCTTGCTCCTGTGAGAGCGGGCAGAGTCTTGTGAGCCGAGTCGCAGCAAATGTCAGCGCCGCAGTCCAGAGGGTGCAGTCCCTCGCCGGCGAATTTAAGATAGGCTCCGTGGGCGTTGTCCACCAGCAGCAGAGCCCCGTGTCTGTGACATACCTCAGCTATCCTGCTCACATCCGCCATATTGCCCAGATAATCAGGTGATGTGATATATACTGCCTTGACAGAGCTGTTTTTAAGCACCGCTTCAACGTCCGAGGGGGTTATATGCGAAGCACAGATCGAATCGGAGTGCGTCTCCGGCCAGATCCACACCGGATCGATGCCAAGAAGGATACAGCCGTTTATGAATGCCCGGTGGCAGTTCCGTCCGGCGGCGATCTTAGCATCCGGTCCGAGACAGGCTCTCACACAGGCCAGCATACCTTTTATTGACAGCGATGAGCCTTCGGTGGAGAACAGAGTCCTACCCGCGCCGTAGATCTCAGCGGCCAGGTCCTCGCTCTGCCTGATGATGCCCTCGGCTTCAAAGAGGTAGTCAGCGCCTTTTATCTCGGTAATGTCCAGTACCTCCGGCCCCAGAAGGGGAGAACCCTTGTGTCCAGGCATATGCATCCTGACGGTCCCGCCGGCGGTATAAGCTATTATAAAATCATATATCGGCCGCCCGCTCACGCCTTCGCCCCCAGTCGTAGCATAAACATTGTACTTCTGATCTGTGCCGTAAAGCACTCATTTTCAGAATACACCATAATAAAGTATATCATAAGGGGGTGGGGATGTCAAGCGCATCGGCTGCTGACAGCATCCCGCCCGTCAGGGCAGCAGAGAAAGTAGATACGCCCCGCTGTTTTGCAGCGGGGCGGTAGTGTCTTTAGATATTCATAAAATCAGCGGATCATATGTCCTGCGGTTCAGTACTGATCCAGCAGCTCGTTTATCAGTGCCCTGGCATTCTTGCAGACGTCGAAAGGCTCCAGGATCTTTGCTTTCTGACCGAACTGGAACAGCCAGCCCCAGAAAGTGGGTGCGAGCTGTATCTCGCATCGGATAACAAAGGTGTCGTCCGAGTTCTTCATACACTCCACGTTCTCGCCGAACCGATCTATGACCGTGTCCATAAGGCTGTTGTCGAACTGTATCTTCAGCTCTTTTTTCTCGCCGCCGTACATAGAGTACAGGGACTTGTAGCTTTCCAGCTCCTTCTTCTCGTCGTCGCTGAAAGCCGCGATCTTCGAGTCGGTTATGTTAACATCAGTCATCCTGTCAACACGGTAGCGGCAGACCTTTCCGTGATTGTGGCACAGGCAGGTCAGATAGTAGTTGTCGTTCTCCCATACCAGCTCGTTGGGGGACACCAGATAAGGCTCTCCTCCGTGCTTGAGCTGACGCTTCTTGAGAGTATTGTATGTGTAATACCTGAACGTGATCTTTTTCTTTTTGAGTATCGCGTTCTGTATCGTGTTTATGCTGTAATAAATGGTCTCGTTCACCGACTTGTTGCGCGAACGCTGAGCCACGTGTATCTGGCGCCCCAGCTGAGCTGCCGTGAACTTGTTGGTTATGCGCTGGAGCTTGGATATAAGCTCATTGGATTTGCGCGAGGTCAGGAACCTGCACGATGCCACGGCGCTTGCCAGTATAAAAAGCTCCTCAGCAGAGAAGTCCTCATCATTGGAGTAGAAGTAAGCATTTGAATGCCCCTTCTTCACCGTTTCGATAGCCACGCCGCTGTCGTTGAGCGTTGCGATATCGTCGTAGATAGTCTTTCTCTCGGCCTTGATGCCTTCCTTTTCGAGAATCTCGATGAGCTCATTGCCTGTGATGACATTGTTCTCATCCGTCTGAGTCTTGAAGATCTGCTCCATACGCAGAAGCTTCTGCTTTTGCTTAGACGCACCTGCCATTAGTTTTCCTCCCCGCCACGTTTCATATCCGACACTTTTATCTTTGTACCGTCGGGTTCGATGATCGTCATGCTTTCAAGCTGTGCCGTAAGATCTCCCGTTACCGCACGTCTGTACTCATTCCTGAGAACAGTCCTCTCGGCCTGTTCGGCATCGGTAAGGTCTCTTGTTCTGGCGATCCTTGTCAGCTCGGACAATCTATCGAGCTTTTTCTTCTCCATAAATTTTTACTCCTCCGAATCCTATCGGAATACCGCAGAGAGTTTACACGTCCCTCTGCTGCCGGCGGCGGCTTACACAATACCGCTTTTACACCGCGGAAAGTCCCTGCGGCTTCGTTTTCTTTATATTTGAAGTCCACAAAAACGCCCACAATGTGTCGGTAAGTCATATTATATCACGTTTTTCCGCACATTTCAACAAGTAAATTGCACAAACTGTCCATTAAAAATCCCACATTTTATACAAAAAACATTAATTTCGCCCCTACTCTTGACAACTTTCAGTTTATGTGGTATTATAGAATCAGAGAGAACGAACAAACGTTCGATAGGCTGGCTTTCCCTTCCCCGTGGGGCAAGAAACGGCTGCGGCGTGAAAGGTTCGGACAGAAGCGCCTGCATCGGGTGAGATTGCGAATACTCAGCTCCCGCAGGTGTCAGACAAAGACGGAGGATCATAAAATGACAGAACTTATCAAAGAATACGAGCGGCAGATCGAGGCAGTACGCCGCCGCTCTGCCGAGCTGAAAAGACGTATGCTGCTGACAACGGATATTGACGAGATAAACAGTCTCCGCAGCCGTACTGAGCTTCTGGAAGAGGAGATGTATGAGCTTATGTACAGTGCGGCTCTTATGCGCAGGAACGTTGCCCCCAAACCCATAACCCCCAGCTTTGCTGCACGCATGGCAGGTGATGCGGCGTGCTGAGAGTTACATACAGTGATCAGGTCTGTAAATCCAGCGCTCAGGAGCTGCAGGGAGAGAGCATCCTTGAACAGAGATTCCCGGAGCTTCTGAGGGATATGGTCACCGACTGTCTCACGGCAACGCAAAGGCATTATCTTCTGATGTACTACCGTGACGGTAAGACCGTTGCCGAAATAGCAAATGTGTGCGGAGTAAACAAATCCACAGTCTCAAGAACTGTGAACCGTGCGAAACAGAAGCTTATGAAAGCTTTTGAAGCTGAGCTCGGCAGCCGGGTGCTGAGCGGTCAATGCCGCCTGCAGCAGCTTTAGGTTTTGGCAGACCGCATAAAGATAAAACGTGCCGCCCTTTCATCTCCCTGTGAGAGATCCCGGGCGGCATAAGTTTTTTTACCGGACACTTCCTGTTTTTTTTCGGCGAGGAGCTTTCCTCCCGCTGCTGCGAGAGCCTGTTCATATGCGCATCAGAACGGTTCCCCTGAACTCATTTTCCCTCTCCCCGAACATAAATCCGTTCAGATCACTGCCGTTTGTGTTCGCTTAATTGCGCAATAGAGAATATCCTGTCAAGTCCTGGGCTGTCCGATCATCCAAAAATAAATGTAGCTAATGGAAAAATAGGTCAAAAATATTGACATACATAAAAAAATATACTATAATTAGGATGTGGCAGAAAACCGGACTGCCTTATAACAGGAAAGGGGAGTATGGGATATGAAGTTTTTAACTGATATGGCTAAGTCTTTAAGAAAAAACGTCCCCGGTGAAGCTGAGCATGAGCTGCTGCAGTTCTTCCTCGGATTCATTATGCTCGGCGGCGGTATCTTCTGGGCTATGAATATGTTTGAGGTGAGATGGAGCTTCGGCTGGCATATCGGCAACTGGAATATGACTGCCGGCGTTATGCTCGTTCCTCTGCTCATCGGTATCTTTTTGCTGTTCCTGCTGGAAAAGAAGGTCATAGGCGGCGCTATAACAGCCCTCGGAGTCGTTATAATCATCATTGCTATGATAAACTCCGTCAGCTTCCATGCGAGAAGCGCTTCTTTGTGGGTGTATGTGCTGATGTTCGGCCTTATCTTCGCTGGTGCGGGCCTTGTGGCTAAGGTGCTTTTCCAGAAAAAACCCCCGAAAAACGGCGGCGGAGACAACAATAATATCCAGTTATGAATTTTTTTACTGCGGGCTTTGTCCTCGCCTGTATGCAGCTGGATCTGGGCTGGGGTATTGGCTATATAATCAAACTCGTCGGCGGGCTGTTTATCGTCGGCGGGATCTATGAGCTTTCACCATTTGAAAAGCGTATCGGAAAGTACAGGACTTTTGCCTGTGCGTTCGTGTTGGTGTGCGCCGCAGCTGCTGCCGCAACTCTGGCTCTCGCCCATAACGAAAGCAGCGTTCTGAAGTTCGAGAGCATCGCGGCGGGCTTAGTTACTACCGCAATGGCTGCGCTGTTCTACAGGAAGCTCTATTCGCTCCTGAAGGAGCGAACGGATATTATCGGCGATGTGCCGGGAGTGCTGAAAGCTTCGGCACAGTATGACAGGATGCTTTTCGTGACGCTGCTGGTGCTGGCAGCAGATGCCGTCAACCGCTTTACCGGCGGTACCTCGGCGGCTGATGCAGCGGGAGTTGTGATGTATTTCAGCAAGATAGTGTTCTATGTCTATCTCGTGGCCTGCGGGCTGAGTATGAATAAGCTCAGGGTGAGCTTCAATTCTTCTCACCCTGCCGAATGAACGTAAACTGCCGGAGGAGGATCCGGTGAAATATATTTTATTTTAGGAGGAATAAAACTATGGCAATTTTTCAGAGAATAGGAGACATCCTTAAAGCAAACATCAATGACCTGCTCGATAAGTGCGAAGATCCTGAAAAGATGATAAAGCAGATCATCATCGATATGGAGAAGGAGCTGGAGAAATGTACCAACGCTCTCGGCCAGGCAATGGGCTCACAGAGACAGCTCGGTAAGCAGCTCGATAAGGCTAAGGCTGAGTCAGCTTCCTGGGAGAACAAGGCTAAGGCAGCTCTCTCTCAGGGCAATCAGGACCTGGCTAAGATGGCTCTTCAGAGAAAGGTCAATGCCGACAAGCAGGTCGAGCAGTATCAGTCAATGTATGATACCGCTACCGCTAATGTGAATACGATCAAGAATCAGGTAGATGCACTCAAGATGAAGCTCGACGAGGCAAGAAGCCGTCAGTCTATGCTCATCGCCCGCTCCAAGATGGCCGACGCTCAGAAGAGCATGGCAAAGACTCTCGGAAATATGGATTCTTCCTCTGCCTTCAATAAACTCGACAAGTTCGAGGAGAAGATCGAGGCTAAGGAGGCTCAGGCTGAGGCATTCTCCGATCTGGCAGGCACCTCCAATGCTCCCGATCCCTTCGCTCAGCTGGAGACTGATTCCGCTGTTGATGCCGAGATGGCAAGACTTATGGCCGAGCTGGGACAGACTTCCGCAGACGGTCAGTAATAATAAGTTAAGGCAATACCGCACAACCCCTGTGCGTCAGATCGCGCGCAAGCTCAACAAAGTTGAGCTGAGATTTTTCGTCAGAGTGCATAAATTTGACGCAGGCGGGCTGACGCCCGGCAAGGAAAATTTGTGTGCTATGACGGAA
>JAFXRI010000051.1 GCA_017526445.1 Ruminococcus sp.
AGGCAACACCGCACAACCCGCGGCTTGCGCCTCTGCACGTCATCTGCTTGCATATTTCCCGTCATAGCACACAAATTTTCCTTGCCGGGCGTCAGCCCGCCTGCGTCAAATTTATGCACTCTGACGAAAAATCTGACTGCGTATCTGACGCACAGGGGTTGTGCGGTATTGCCACAATAAAAAAAGTGCCCCGTGGGCACAAAAAAATACCGCCTTGCCGTCGTATGGTGGAATAAAACCCGCTCTAAGCAGGTGGGTGTCCCCCCATGGTTTCTCGCTCCCTTCGTCCGTAGCCCGAAGCAGCCGAGGCGGTCCGGGACGGGAGGTCTGCAGTCCGCTTCCGGAGACAGGACTCCCTTTAAAAAAGTGTTGGATCATATTAAACCATACTTGCTCGCACAAGGCAGTTATTTTTCTTAGTCTTATTATACCACAGGACCGCTGTTTTTTCAATAGGTAAATATGTGCAATTTGAAGTCTGAATTATTGTACAGTATGACAGTTTGTCTCCGAAGATACGCCGTTAGTGCGGTAATAGTTTTAACCAAATGTTTACGGATGCAAAGCGCTGCCGCGATAAAAAAGAGAGCCCGCCGGCCGTTCGGGGCCGCCGCAGCTCTCGGATCATATGCTTTACATTATGAGGGGATCGAGCCGTTCTCGTCTTCCTCGTCATCGAACTCGAACATTTCCTCGATGCGCTTCATAAACACCTCACCGACACGGTCATACTCTTCCTCGTCGTCGATGGATACCATGATCTCCTCATCGTTCTCAAATTCGGATTTGAGGATAACGACCTCGCCCTGGTCTTCGAGCATCTCATCCGGATCCTCATAGTAGGGAGTCAGCGCAAAATACTTTTCCCCTTCAAACTCCATAACATCAAGCAGTTCAAAGACCTGCTCCTTGCCGTTTTCGTCCTCAAGCGTGTAAAGATCGGGTGTGTACTCGTTTTCCATAGCGTTGGCCCTCCCCAAAAAGATAATAATAGCGGCCTTAATGACCGCCGCAACACTATTATTATAACACCCTTTTCGTGATAAGTCAAGGGGTATTTTTTGAAAGATATGTTAAATAAAAAACATACAAAAAAGTTGAGAAAACCTATTGACAATCGCCAAAAAATGTGGTATAGTATATTCAAGGAAAACAAAAGAGACCAGACCTTAAGCACAGACATCCGGCAGACGGAGGGATCGGCAGCACCCGGGTGGAAGGGTACAGGGTCCAAGGACTTTTGGAGGCCTTGATATAAACAGTCAAAGACGGGTTGCGGGCAGCGTACCGCAGGAGATGTCTAATCAGACTTGAAAGGAGTCGAGTCCCATGGGCGCAATAGAGATCACACAGCTTCGCCGAGAGGCTCGATTGGTCTGCTGAACAGAGATACAACTCAGATGTAAAAGCTGATAATCTCAAACCATTAGGGTTAAAATATAATAGACTGATACGAGCTTCGAGGCTGCGGCACTTAACGATGACAATTCAATTTTATGATAAAGGATGTGATCCATATGAGGATCCTTATCACAAGACTGAATATCATTTAGAATGGAGTGTTTCCAATGCACAATCGAGGCTTTTCTTAATTGATAAAAATCTTTATGAGAGAGTGAGTCCGATGAGAAGTTAACTGACTGCTTAATTAAAAACTGAATACCTTACCCATTTTTACCAAGGAGTGATGCGTTATGAAAATCAGCATCATGAGACGTCTGAATATGAGATAGACAGGGGTGAGTCCAAAGGTTTATTTAGCTTGATTTAGGATCTGATAAAGCAACTTTTAGAAGGAGTGGTGCAATATGATCAAAGGAAATTGCACGAGACGCTTGATTATCTGAATGATTGGGGTGAGTCCAAAGGTTACTTTAGCTTGAATCCGACACAGCGCCAGATGCGCAAATCTGAACGAAAGGTAATTAGTCCAATGGCTTGATATAACTACTTTAAGGCTTAATATTCTATACAGATCGGAGTGAGTCCGCCTAAACATTAAGCTTGGCTGCGACAGAGATATTATTCCGGCAGCAATAACGAATATCATTATTGGAGTGAAAACCAATGCACTAAGCAGTTAGTAAAATTGAATACTGATATACGAAGGAGCAGATGCGTGTCTGCTCCTTTTTGATGGTTTTGTTTCCTGATATATATTAATATGGTGTTAAGAAACAGGCTGACGAGGATGCTCGTCATGTATGGGGAAAGGTCAAAAACTATACGCATTTATGTGCTTTGAGAAAAAAAGCTGGCTTTTTGCGGCAAAAAAACAGTGAAATATTGTGTTAATAAATACAAAAAGATGGGAATGAGCCCCCTTTTATTTTATGGATTTCAACAAAGATTGAAAAAAACACCCAAAAATGCGCGTTTTGATTTGACAAAGCGCGTAAAATAGGCTATAATACAAGCAGAATAAATTATTTGGAGGTAATCAACTATGACAAAAGCAGAACTCGTTGCAGCGATCGCTGAAAAAGGCGGCTACAACACCAAGAAAGATGCAGAGAAGGCTCTTGCAGCTGTTATCGATTCGATCACTGATGCTCTCGTAAACGGCGACAAAGTATCGCTTGTTGGTTTCGGTACTTTCGAGGTAAGACACAGAGCTGCCAAGGATGCTATCAATCCTGCTACCAAGAAGCCTGTACACGTTGACGCTAAGGATGTTCCTGCATTCAAGGCCGGCAAGGCTCTCAAGGATGCAGTAAACAAGTAATTGACATATTCTGAAAGGAGAATTTCATTATGGCTGCAAAGAAAGAAGTTGTTAAGGAAACTGCAGAGAAAGCTGTTGAGGCTGTAAAGGCTGAGGCTGCTGAGGTCAAGGAGTCTGTTAAGAAGGCTGCAAAGAAGACCACAACTGCTGCCAAGAAGGCTACAACAGCTGCTAAGAAGACCACAACTGCTGCTAAGAAGACTGTAAAGAAGGCTGCTGAGAAGGTTGAGAAGAAGGCTGTTGCTGATGCTGTAGTTCTCGAGTTTGCTGACAAGCAGATCGAGATGAAGGCTGTACTTGAGGCTTGCAAGGCTGATTACAAGGCACAGACCAAGAAGACTGCCAAGGGCGTTCAGGTTTATGTTAAGCCCGAGGACAACAAGGCTTACTATGTAGTAGGCGACTTCACCGGCGACGTAGATCTCTGATCCCTGTCGGAACTGCAAGGTGCTTAGGCACCGGAGGAGTTCATCCAATGCATTATTCGTCCCGCTGTGTTTGCAGCGGGACGTTTTTGTTATAGGGCAGCTTTGCGGCAGTTCACAAATCAGATCCTTATATGCAAAGCAAACAGCACCCGGCTGCAAAAGCTACGGGTGCTGTTTGTATATATGATTTAAGGAAGGAGAATAAGGAATAAGCTTTTTGGGGAGAGCCGTTATTTCCTTGGCTCTGTATTCATTATATACTCCTAACCTTAAACCGACTTTAATTCAAAGTGAAAACCTGATGAAACATCATGCATTCTCGAACTGGCTGGGATGTCTGGTGAAAAAGTCTTCTCTGGGCTGGAGAAATTTCAGCTTATGGTCAGCACCGGTGAAGAATGGCAGCGGTTCAAAGATATTCTCCCAGGACCAGATACGCTCATCCACCTGCAGGTACTCCCGCAGCTTTTCGGTACCGAAGGGGGCCATCGGGTGGAGCAGGACTGCAGCGGTCTTGATGATATAGAACACATCAGCGAGGGCCTGTTCCAGTTCCTCTTTCGGCATATCGCTGCCGTTAAGTGCCTTAGCCATATACTTGGAGCCGTTCCTGATATAGCTGTCGAGCACATAGGTACACTGGTGGAAGTTGAATCTGGACATATGGCGCTCATAGTCGAGGACAGCTTTTTTTCCTTCGGCGAGGATATTCTCGCTTGGTGTACGGGAGGGGAGCACGCCGTCCAGCTCTTTCTGGGCGGTATAGAAGGCGGTGCGGATTATACGGTTATACACATTGGACAGCAGGAAGCCTTCCTTAACGACGGGATCCTGATCGTCGGGTTTGGCGTCGGGGTTGAAGGGCTTGGGCATAAAGCTTACGGAGCGCTGTCCGAGGCCGAGTCCCAGCCAATGCATCCTGAGCTGTTCGGGTGTATAGTAGTTCAGCAGGTCGTCAGCCATAGGCGGTTTGACGTCGCCGGAGCTGGAGGCCTTCTTATCGAGGAAGAGGATATGGTGATTTGCGACGATGACGGGCATAGTCAGCTCGCCCTCGGGGATGTCGGCAGACTTCTCGGCGCTCTTCTGCTGGGCCATCCACATAGCGGGCTCGGCAATTCCGTAGAAGTAGATATTATCCTGGCCGATGAACTGATATACGGTGGAATCCTTGCTGCACCAGTAATCCTTCCATTCGCTCCTGCTGCGGCCGATGCTTTCGAGGTAGGTCTCGGTAAACGAGATCGGTGCCCAGAGGGATTCCGGCCACACCCATACGGTGAGCTTATCGCCGGTATCCTCGAAGTCGGGGGCGGGCACGCCCCACTCTATATTGCCTGTAAGTCTGAAAGGCACCAGCTTCTTGCCGGTACGGAAGCGTATGCCGTTTCCTGCGAGGATGCGGGCTGCTTCCTCGCAGTCGGCGAGTTTTTCAAAACCGATGGTAAATGAGGGCTTTTTGGGCTCCTCGATATATTCATGGGCGGGGAGGGTATCCTTTATACTGAGATATTTTTCCTCGAATTCTCTCTTGACGTAGATAACGGGAGGTTTCAGGAACTCGGAGATAGTTTTCCACACGACGGGGCGGATATCCTTCCTTTTCTGCATATCGGCGACCCACTCCTGCAGGAGCTTTTCGTAGTCACAGAGCTTGAAATACCAGTTGGTGACCGGTCTCATAGAAGGCTTTTCGCCGGTGAGGGTGCTGACGGGATCTATAAGGTCCTCGGGCATATACTGATGTCCGAGGTCGCACTCATCGGCGTAGCCCTTTTCGGACTGGCATCCTTCCACGGGGCATTTGCCGATGACCTGTCTGCCGTTCAGGAACACGCCTGCCTTATCATCGAAGAACTGCATAGTGGAGATCTTTTCAAGCTGTCCCTTCTCATAGAGAGATCTCAGGAACAGATCGGTGACCTCGGCGTGTATCTCCTTTGATCTTCCGAGGCCGGAGGCTGCAAAGAGGTTAGGGCTGATGCCGTAGGCATTGAGAGTTTCCTGCTGTTTATCGTGGTTCCTCTGGACGAAGTCCGTAAGGCTCCCTTCAAACTCACCTTTCCCGACCTTCTGTCTCCAGCCCTCGGCGATAGGCGAGCCGTAGCAGTCGGTGCCGCCTACGAAGATGACATTCTCCTTGCCTATCCTGTCCCGCAGGAATCTTGCGAAGGTATCGGCGAAGACGAACATTCCGCCGACGTGTCCGAAATGGAGCTCTTTATTCCCGTAAGGCATACCGCCTGTTATGACGGCCCTCTTCGGGAACTCGGGGCGGGGTATCTCAAAATTCTTGTGGTCGTTGTTCTTTGCCATTATGATACATCCTTTCGGAAAAAATGCTGCCGCTCATGTCCGGCAGCATTAAATTTATATGGTGCGCCCGACAGGAGTCGAACCTGCGGCCTCAAGAGTCGGAGTCTTGCGCTCTATCCAACTGAGCTACGGGCGCTTTTTTTTCTTTTTACTCCCCCACCTGCTGAGCTTGGGCGTGGGGCTTTAACATTCTGCTCCCTCCCCGGAGGGGAGGGGGACAGATTTTTTTGTATATTATCAAATTGCTCTGACGAGATTTGCAAGCTTTTTTTATTGCTCTCCCGCTGAGCCTGGGTGCGGGGCTTTAACTTTCTGCTCCCTCCCCGGAGGGGAGGGGGACAGCTTTTGTTTTGAATTATCAAATTGTTCTGACGCTTTTTTTACTCCCCCACCCGCTGAGCTTGGGCGTGGGGCTTTAACATTCTGCTCCCTCCCCGGAGGGGAGGGGGACAGATTTTGTTTTGAATTATCAGATTGCTCTGCCGCTTTTTTTACTCCCCCACCTGCTGAGCCTGGGTGCGGGGCTTTAACTTTCTGCTCCCTCCCCGGAGGGGAGGGGGACAGCTTTTGTTTTGAATTATCAAATTGTTCTGACGCTTTTTTTACTCCCCCACCCGCTGAGATTGGGCGCGGGGCTTTAATATTCTGCTCCCTCCCCGGATGGGAGGGGGACAGCTTTTGTTTTGAATTATCAGATTGCTCTGCCGCTTTTTTTACTCCCCCACCCGCTGAGCCTGGGCGTGGGGCTTTAACTTTCTGCTCCCTCTCCGGAGGGGAGGGGGACAGCTTATGTTTTAGTTTATCGTATCTTGCTTCCGCAAGGCAGGCTTTGGTCGGGGAATACTACTGCGGCGCCGCCGTCGGGGGTATCGGCTGCGAGGATCATTCCCTGAGACTCTACTCCGCAGAGCTTGGCGGGCTTCAGGTTAGCCACAATGATGATCTTCTTGCCGATCAGGTCTTCGGGCTTATACCACTCGGCGATGCCGGAGACTACCTGTCTGCCGCCGAATCCGTCATCGAGCTGCAGGCACAGCAGCTTCTTGGACTTCTTGACCTTTTCGCACTCCTTGACAAGGGCGACTCTAAGGTCCGCCTTAGCAAAATCCTCGATGCTGATCTCGGATGCAAGCTCACCGGGTACGAACTCATCAGTCTTTTCGCTTTCGGAGAGGTGAGACTTAGCCTCGGCCATATTCTTTTCGATAATGGCATTGAGCTCCTCGATCTCCTTATCGATATCTATTCTCGGGAAGAGGATAGCGCCCTTGTGTACGGTGACGTTCTTCGGCAGGACGCCGAATCTGCCTGCGTTTTCGTAGCTGGCGTCTGTTTCGGATGCGCCGATCTGCTCCCACACTTTGGGCATAGTTGTCGGCATAAAGGGTGACAGCAGGGTAGAGATCACGCGGATCGTTTCAAGCAGGTTATAGAGCACCGAAGCGAGTCTTGGCTTTTTGGACTCGTCCTTGCCGAGCTTCCAGGGCTCGGTCTCGTCGATATACTTATTCGCACGGTCAACTGCTATGAAGATTTCTTCAAGGGCATTTTTCAGCCTTGTCTCGTCGATGCAGATATCGACCTTTCCGCGGACTGCCAGCACGGTGTCGATAAGGGACTGATCGTGCTCGCCCTCCTCACGCTCCTCGGGGAGGGTGCCGCCGAAGTACTTATCCGCCATAGCAACGGTACGCGAAACGAGGTTTCCGAAGCCGTTAGCCAGGTCGGAGTTGATGCGGTTTATCATTATCTCGTTAGAGAATGCGCTGTCGGCGCCGAGGGCCATTTCTCTGAGGATGTGGTATCTGATAGTATCCACGCCGTAGCGCTCGCCCAGCATAAAGGGATCTACCACATTGCCCAGGGACTTGGACATCTTCTGTTCCTCGCCCTTCTTATTGAGGAAAGTTATCCAGCCGTGCACGGCGAGATGCTTAGGCAGGGGAACATCCAGAGCCATAAGCATAGCGGGCCAGATAATAGCGTGGAATCTCATAATATCCTTGGCCACCATATGGACATCAGCGGGCCAGTATCTGTCGAAGTCTCCGTAAGCGCTGTTTTCATAGCCGAGGGCGGTGATATAGTTGGAGAGAGCGTCGATCCATACATATACAACGTGCTTCTCGTCAAAAGACACGGGCACGCCCCAGCTGAATGAGGTCCTTGAAACGCAGAGGTCTTCAAGGCCGGGCTTGATGAAGTTATTCACAAGCTCCTGCGCTCTGTACTTTGGCCTCAGATAATCGGTCTCCAGCAGGAGCTTTTCTATCCTGTCGGCGAATGGAGCCATTTTGAAGAAGTAGGCCTCCTCCTCGGCCTCGGCAACAGGTCTGTGGCACTCGGGGCAGCAGCCGTTTTCGTCCAGCTGGCTCTCTGTCCAGAAGCTCTCACAGGGGGTACAGTATTTTCCGATATATTTTCCTTTATAGATATATCCCTTATCGTAAAGTGCCTTGAAAATCTTCTGCACCGATTCGATATGATAATCGTCGGTAGTCCTTATATATCTGTCATAGGAGATGTTCATATAGTTCCAGAGCTTTTTGAAGGTAGCGACTATCTCATCCACATACTGCTGCGGGGTGACGCCCTGTTCCCCGGCCTTTTCCTCGATCTTCTGGCCGTGCTCATCAGTTCCGGTGAGGAACATCACGTCAGAGCCCTGCATCCTTTTATAGCGGGCGATAGAGTCACAGGCCACGGTGGTATAGCAGTGTCCGATATGGGGATTTCCCGAAGGATAATAGATCGGTGTGGTAATATAAAAGGTTTTCTTATCCATATTTATTCCTCCTGTAAGATCATATCAACTTATATTATACACTCTTTACAACAAATAGTCAAGCATAATTTGTCAGGCCGGGGTGAAAACATCTGCTGTGCGGACAGCTGCCGGCAGAAAATGAGGGTTCTCCGCCCGGGGAGGTCTATGTTCTGTGATTTTTATCCTCATGAGCCGCGTCGCAAATGTGACAAATGTAATCATAAGGAAGTGACTCGCTTCACTTCACAAACGTTTTCGCAGGTGGTATAATGAGTACAACAAAACAAAGGAGGTCATCGTTATGGCTGATACTGTAGTAAGAATAGATAATCTGGTGAAGAGGTATAAGGATCTGATCGCACTCGATCACCTTACTCTCGAGATAAAGGAGGGCGAGGTCTTCGGACTGCTGGGGCCTAACGGCTCAGGCAAGACCACAACTATCAACTGCCTGCTGTCGCTGCTGGCCTTTGACAAGGGCGAGATAGACATCTTCGGGAAGAAGATGACTCCCACCAGCTATGACATCAAGCGTGAGATAGGCATAATAATGCAGAACGTTGCGGTATTCGATGAGCTGACGGTATATGACAACATCGACTATTTCTGCGGACTCTACATCACCGACAAGGAGGAGAGAAAGAAGTGCGTCGAAGAGGCGATACGCTTTGTCGGGCTGGAGGACTTCACGAAGTTCTATCCCAAGAAGCTGTCGGGGGGCCTGCTGAGAAGGCTGAACATCGCCTGCGGCATAGCCCACAAGCCAAAGCTGATAATCCTTGACGAGCCCACGGTCGCTGTCGATCCCCAGAGCCGTAACAGGATCCTCGAGGGCATTGAGGAACTCAACCGCAACGGGGCAACGATCATCTACACCTCGCACTATATGGAGGAAGTGGAGCAGATCTGCACCCGCATAGCTATAATGGACAAGGGACACAAGATCGCCGAGGGCACCAAGGAAGAACTCAAAAAGATGATAAAGAACACCGAGACGATCAATGTGGAGGTAAGAGATCTTACCGATGACATACTTGCACAGGTATCCGGGCTGCCCCATGTTTACAGCGCAGTTTACAATGAAGGCAGGCTGACTGTGGCCTGCTCGGGCGGAAAGCACAATCTTATCAGAGTGCTTGAAGTGCTTCAGAAGCACGATATGCATATCGGCAGAGTTTACAGCGAGCTGCCTACTCTCAATGACGTGTTCCTTGAGATCACAGGCAAGGCTCTCCGTGACAAGGAGGAGTAAGAATGTTTTTACACAATTTTAAATATGAGCTGCTGGCTCAGCTGAGAGTAAGAACGTTCATCCTGTGGCTGCTGGTATTTCCTATCGCACTGGGTTTTTTCTTCAAGCTGACCTTTATCGGCATCTATGAAAAGGATTCGGTGTTCAACACCATTCCTGCGGCGGTGGATACTACTGAAGACGATCCCACCCTCCGCGCGGTGCTTGATCAGATGGAGAAAAGCGACTCGCCTGTCATCAGGGTGAGCTACCTCTCCGCAGAGGAGGCAGACCGGAAGCTGAAGGACGATGACGTGGAAGGCATCATCCGCTCGGAGGGCGGGGTGCTCAAGCTCACGGTAGCCGGCTTGGGCATGAACGAGACGATACTCAAGTCCTTCTGCGACAAATACAACTCAAATGCCGAGATCATCAGGGCCGCGGCGGCATCCGATCCCACAAAGGCCGGGGAGATCTCCGGGATGCTTATGAAGGATGTCAACACCGTTGAGGACATCAAGCTGGTCAATGGCAACACAGACTACTACACCGAGTATTTCTACAACCTTATCGCAATGGTGGGACTCTTCGGTGCACTGATAGGCCTGTCGGTCACAATAGACAATCAGGCAAATCTTTCGGCGCTGGGCGCAAGGAAGAACTGCTCGCCAACGCCCAAGTCCGTCAGTATGTCGGCAAGCCTTGTGAGCAAGTTCCTCATACAGTCGGTGTGCATGGTGTGGTGTGTAAGCTTCCAGCACTTTGTACTGGGCATCAACTTCGGAGATCACCTTCTCCTCGTATATCTGGCGGCGATCTTTTCGGGCATTCTGGGAGTCAGCCTGGGCTTTATGGTGGGCTCCATCGGCAGAGGCGGCAAGGATATCAAATCCAGCATAACCACCGCAGTTGTAATGTTCTCCTGCTTCCTGAGCGGGCTTATGGTGGGCAATATCAAGTCCCTTATCGGCAAATTTGCCCCCATCGTGAACGAGATCAACCCCGCATCGGTGATAAGCGACTGCTTCCACTGTCTTAACATCTATGACAGCTATGACAAGTTCATCTCCAAGATCATCACTATGGCTGTAATGACATTCGTATTCTCTTTCGTTGGCTTCATTATGACAAGGAGGCGCAAGTATGCAAGTCTTTAAAGTATTCTTTAAGGTCCTGAAAAAGAAATACAAGACCGCACTTATATACACGATCATATTCCTTGCGATATCCTACGGTCTCTCGAACAGCAACACACGGGGCACCGAGTTCAAGGAATCCACCCTCAATGTGGCGGTAATGGATGATGACGGCACCGAACAGTCAAAAGCCCTGACCGATTTCATAGATAAGAAGCACGAGATCAAAAGCGTGGACAATGACGAGCAGACTATGACCGAGCTCCTATACTGGGAGAATGTGGACTACATCCTAGTCATCAACAAGGGATTTGAGGATGCCCTCGCTCAGGGCAGGACCGAAGGGCTCTTTAAGGAGTACCGCGTTCACGACAGCTTCTCCTCAGTATATATGACCAACATCCTGAATGAATATGTCAAGACGGTAGAGGCTTACTCCGCCGCAGGTCTCAGCCTCGGGGAGGCGGCTTCCAAGACCTCTGAGGTGCTGAGCCGCAGCACTGATGTCACCTATCTGTCTGACGTAGCTGAGGGCTCGGAGGAATACTCGCTGTGGTTCTCGCATTACTTCCAGTATATGCCCTACATCCTTATATCTGTATTGCTTTCGGTGCTTGGAGTGGTGCTGGGCTCTCTCAACAAGAAGGCTATACGCTACCGCACCGAGTGCTCGGCTGTCTCGGCAAGGAAGATCACTATGCAGATCTATGCAGGCGCAGGAGTGTTCGTCCTGGTGATGTGGCTCATCTTCATGGTGGCAGGCGCTGTTATGAAGGGCGGCATCTACGAGGGCAAGGCCTGGCTGGCAGTACTCAACTCCTTCGTGTTCACGCTGGTCGCCGCTTCCATAGCGATACTCGTATCCTCCCTTGACCTTGAGGAGAATGTGACGACCCTCGTCACTCAGGTGCTGGGACTCGGTATGAGCTTCATCTGCGGAGTGTTCGTACCCCTGTCGCTGCTTTCCGACGGCGTGATCCTTGCCGCCAGATTCCTGCCGGCATACTGGTACATCCGTGCCAATAATATGCTCAACGGCAGCGAGACTTACGATGCAGGCAAGTTTGCAGGCTGCATCGGTATACAGCTGGCATTCGCTGCAGTTCTGCTGATCTTCACGCTGGTGGTCAAGAGAGCGAAGAGCTCGGAAACGGTGAACTGATATCCGGCTGCTGCAAAAAAAAAGACGGGATCTTGTGATCCCGTCTTTTTTATTCACCGATCTTGAGATCGTTCTTGTAGACCTCAGCTTTGCCGTTGGATTGATAACCCTCTACGGTGAGAGCCACTTCGTACATCTTGCCCATATTCAGGCCCAGCTTTTCCCATTCCTCAAAGTGCTTTGAGACGGATATGGTGCCTTCAAGCCTGGTGCCGTCGCCCTGGGGCTTCTCGCGGCGCACGCTCCAGTACTGGTCAAAGGTCTTTGTACCGTCTATGGACGGCTGGTTCACTCTTGTGGTCTTGTACACATCGTACACGCCGCCGTCGGCTTCAACGGTGCCAAGAGCCAATGCCTGCCCGGGCGGTCTCCAGCTTCCCCAGCTCTGTACCACATAGTATTCCACCAGAGGTTCTCTCGTCCAGCCGTAAACACACATATACGAGTTGCCGTCCGGCTGATAGTCGATGCCGTAATCCACGCTGATGTTGCCGTAATCCTGCCAGTTCTTTTTGGAGTCGAACTTCTGCCCCTTGCGGAAAAGTGCATTGTTGATGTTGTTCCATTCGCAGGTGAAGGTGCCGCCGCCGGTAACTGTGAAAGTGGTATTGCCTTTATCTTTCCACAGCTCGTAGGAATAGCCGTCCTCCTCGCCTATGATGTTCTCGGTATATACTGTCGGTTCCTTGGCGGGTTCGGAGACTGTCTCGCTGCTCCCGCCGGAAGCATTCGCTTCGGAGGAACTTTCTGACGAGCCGCAGGCAGAGAACGCAAATGGCATTATGCAGGCAGCTGAAAGTCCCACGGCCCGCAGTATCAGATCTTTTCTCATTGTTCATCCCTCGCTTTCGGTAAGGTACTGTTTCTTCACATATACAATCTACCATACCGATGACGGCTTTTCAAGTCTTTTTTTGCGAAGGATGCAGTCATTTATTGCCTCTGCTTTCCGGCTTCTTCCCGGTAGGCCGAGAGTATGCGGGATTCTATCTCCGAGCGCGTCTCGGAGGATATGGGGTGGACTATATCCCTGAATGCACCCGAATCGTCCCGGCGGGAGGGCATGGCTACAAACAGTCTGTTATCTCCCTGGACTATTTTTATATCGTGTACGGCGAGCATACCGTCAAGGGTGATGCTGACTATCCCGCGGAGCCGGCCTTCGTTGAGCAGCTTGCGCACTTTGATGTCTGTGATCGTCATAGAAAATGTCTCCTTTTCCGGCGGATACTGATAAGGTACGGCCTGAAATTTGTGCAGTTTGTGCTTTGTACAGCCTCTGTATATTATTTTTTACACCAAAATATAAAAATATTCAAAAAGGGGTTTATTTTTTTGAACAAATGTACTATAATAAGAACAGGTATCTGTATATGCGCAAAACGGGTACGGATACAGCAATACTATGATTTGAAATGAGGCATAGCAATGATCTCCACTGAGATTCTAAGATCGGCAAAGCATATCCATTTTATCGGCATCGGCGGTTCGGGGATGTACCCCCTTGTGCAGATACTCCACGGCCGCGGAAGCTATATAACAGGCTCGGACAATAACGAGACAGAGACTCTTGAGGCTGTAAGGAACATGGGCATAAAGGTCTTCCTCGGACAGAGAGCAGAGAATATCGAAGGGGCTGACCTTATCGTATATACTGCTGCGATAATGGACGATAACCCGGAGCTGATAGCTGCCAGGGCCAGCGGAGCAGTTGTTGCGGAAAGGGCAGAGCTGCTGGGACTGCTTACGGCTCAGTACGATAATGCAATATGCGTGTGCGGTACTCACGGCAAGACCACCTGCACCTCCATGCTCACTCAGATATTTATTGAGAGCGGTGAGGACATATCCTGTTTCATCGGCGGAAAGCTCCCGCTCATCGGCGGCTCGGGCCGTTCGGGCAGCTCGGATACCATGGTGTGTGAGAGCTGTGAGTTCAAGGATCATTTCCTGCTTTTCCACCCCGACGTGGCTGTGATACTCAATGTGGATGCGGACCATCTGGAGTATTTCAAGAATATAGATAATATCATCAAGTCTTTCCATACCTTCGCCTCCAAGGCCACAAAGGCTCTGGTCATCAACGGCGACGATGCGAACACCCTGAAAGCAACCGACGGCGTGGATAAGCCAAAGATCACTTTCGGCTTCGGCAGGGAAAATGACTACAGCGCAGTCATCACCTCAAAGAAGGGGCTGAGGACCGATTTCGACCTCTATGTCAGAGGAAGGAAAACGGCAGAGTTGGCGATACACGTCCCGGGGGACCACAATGTGCTCAACGCATTGGCGGCCATAGCGGCGGCGGAGTATTCGGGAGTCGGGATCGACGGTATCAGAAAGGGGCTCGACACCTTCGGTGGTGCCGTAAGGCGCTTCCAAAAGATCGATGAAGTAAAGGGAGTTACGATAGTCGATGACTATGCGCATCATCCTGCCGAGCTTGCCTGCACTCTCAGGGCTGCAAAGGGGCTTGACTTCAAGAGAGTATGGGCGGTGTTCCAGCCTTTCACCTACACAAGGACCAGGATGCTCTTCGACGATTTCGTAAAGGCGCTCTCCATTGCGGATATCGCTGTTGTTACTGATATTATGGGCAGCCGTGAGAAGAACGAGGTGGGGATATACACCGAGGACCTGGCAAGCAAGGTAGAAGGTGCTGTGTGGTTTGAGACAGATCACGAATTGGCGGATAAGCAGACCGCCGAACAGAAGGAATATAATTTTATGCAGTGCGTGGACTATATCGCTGAGAACTGCCGGGAAGGTGACCTTGTTATCACTCTCGGCTGCGGCGATGTGTACAAGGCGGCAAAGCTTCTCTCGAAAAAGCTGAGGGGCGAGATATGAAAGGGGTGAAGGGATGAAGCTGTCAGAGAATGAGAAAAAGGTATATGAATATGTAAAGGCCCGTATAGAGGAAGGGTACGCTCCTTCGATCAGAGAGATCTGCGCTGAGTTCGGATTCAGGTCCACATCTACTGCGCACAGATATATAAATTCTCTCAAGGATAAGGGACTCCTTGAAAAGGGAGAGAATATGAACAGAGCGATCAAGCTCGTGGGTGCCAGGCAGACGCTGGTGCCGGTGCTGGGAACAGTTACGGCAGGACAGCCTATAACGGCAGTGGAAGACATCACCGGGTATATCGGGTTCGTGCCTTCAAAGAGCTATTCGTATCAGCTTTTTGCACTGAAGGTGCGCGGGGATTCGATGATAAAAGCGGCGATACTTGACGGCGATGTGGTCATCGCTGAGCAGGTGCCTGTGGTCGCCAACGGCGAGATCGCGGTCTGCCTTGTTGACGGTGAGGCCGCAACGGTAAAGAGATTTTACAAAGAGAACGGCGGCTATCGCCTCCAGCCCGAGAATGACGATCTGGATCCGATCTATTCGGATCATGTTGAGATACTGGGCAAGGTCATCGCGGTAGTGAGATATATGTAGATCCGCGTACAGAAATAAAAGCGGATCCGTAAAAAAGGAAGGATACATATGAGCAGAAAGTGCGGAGCCTGCTATGCCAGGGTGGAGGCAGGCATGAAGATCTGTCCAAACTGCGGAAGGCTGCTGGCAGACATCGGCGAGCGGCATGAATATCAGCCGGAGAAGAACAAGGCTCCGGCGGCAGACAATGCGGGCAGGAGAAATGCAAGGAAGCCGGCGGCTGCGGCACCGGAAAAGCCTGTGCGTGTAAAAGCGCCTGCGGCGGCAGAGAAGCCGGTGCAGAAAAAGGCATCAAGGGCGGCAGAGAAACCCCGGGTGAAGCAGCGCGCAGAACAGGCAGCTGAGGACGCCCGTCCGCGGTGGAGAGGACTCGTGAAGAAGCTGATCGCGGCTGCGGTGATCCTTACGGCGGTCTATTTTGCATTATTCGGGCTGCAGGTGCTGAGGATAAGACACAGCACCTATGACTTCACTACCGATATGAAACTGGCAGCCTCAAATTACGGCGAGGCCTTTGACAGATCTGTCACTGAGGGGAGCTGGTCATATAACCCGTTCACCTTCTCGGCGACATATACGGGGATACACGACGGCAAGGAGATCGAGATCGATTTTTCTGCCCTCATAAGCGTGAAAGTCAAGAGCGTGCGCGTCGGTGATGAGGTGAAAAACACCGACAAGCAGATCAACATTTATCTTATGGGACTGTTCATTTAGGACAGTGACCGGAACAGTCCGTCCTGAACAGAGGGGCGGCAGCATCAGTACACACTGACACAGGTACAGGATTTTTCTACGGACGAAAGGAAAAGGGTATGGCTAAGTTTTGGAAAAAGCTGACGAGACTGCTGCTCTCTCAGAAGACTACCATTATTTTTCTGCTGCTGCTGCAGATCCTTTTCCTTATGGCTATGGTGCTCGGTGTGCTGGCATATACACAGTGGATATACTATCTGCTCACGGCACTGGGACTTATCCTTGCTATTTATATCTGCAATCAGGACGAGAATCCTGCATACAAGCTGTCGTGGGTGATACCGCTGCTGGCGATACCGCTGTTTGCGACGGTGGCATACTTTATACTCTCGAACCAGTACAGTACAAAGCGTGCGAGAAAGAATCATATGAAGATATGCGAAGAGACAAGGCCCTATCTCAGGCAGGATGTGCAGATCAGGAGAAAGCTCCTGGACAGGAGCCGCAATGTCAGCAAGCTGTCCAAATATCTTTATGATTATGCGGGGTATCCGACCTGCTGCGGGACTAATGTGAAGTATTTCAGTTCGGGCATGAAAAAGTTCAGGGCAATGCTGCAGGAGCTGGAGAAGGCAGAGAAGTTCATTTTTATGGAATACTTTATTGTCGGCCAGGGCGAGATGTGGAGCGAGATAGAAAAGATCCTGCTAAGGAAAGCCGCAGCTGGAGTTGATGTCAGACTGATGTACGACGGGATGGGTTCGCAGTATCTGCTGCCTTTCCGATATGACAAGAGACTGCGCGAGCACGGGATAAAATGCCATGTTTTCAACCCCTTCCGTCCGCTGCTGTCGTCTATACAGAACAACCGCGATCACAGGAAGATATGCGTTATCGATGGGAACGTTGCCTTTAACGGCGGCGTCAACCTGGCAGATGAGTATATCAATTTGAAGGAGCGGTTCGGCTACTGGAAGGACACAGCCGTTATGATAAAGGGCGATGCGGTCTGGAACTTTACGATGATGTTCCTGCAGATGTGGGAGATCCTCGACAACTCGCCTAATGACTATGACAAGTACAGGCCGACGGTCTCGGATAAGCAGGCTGAGGGCTTTGTTATCCCTTATGGGGACTCGCCCCTTGACAGCGAGAATGTGGGTGAGATGGTGTACATTGACATCATCAACCATGCCAAGGATTATGTCTATATCACTACGCCCTATCTCATTCCCAACAATGAGCTGGTGACGGCTATGGAATACGCGGCCAAGAGCGGAGTGGATGTCAGGATAATCACTCCCGGGCATCCGGACAAATGGTACTGCCGGTCGATAGCCTGGTCCTATTACCGCGATCTGCTGGAGCTGGGAGTAAAGATATACGAATTTGACGGTTTTATCCACGCGAAGACTTTTGTATCCGATAACAAGTCGGCGGTGGTGGGGACTATCAATGTGGATTACAGGAGCCTGTATCTTCACTTTGAGTGTGCGACGTATATGTACGGCACCGGGACGGAGCAGGAGGTGCGCCGGGACTTTGAGAGGACTCTCGAACACAGCCGGGAGATAACCCTTGCCGACTGCGACAAGCGCACATTGTTCAGCTGCGCGGTATCGGCGGTGCTCAGGATGTTCGCGCCGCTGCTGTAAATGACAGGCAACAGTGTACATCAGTCTCAGGAGACTGTTTAAAGCCCGGCAAACTGAAAGCTGCCGGGCTTTTTTCGCGGACAGAGCAAAAAGGCTTGACTTAATCGAGCAAATGTATTATAATTATATAGTTATATAGATTTACCGAGACTATTCAAGGAGGAATATTATGTCAGGACATTCAAAGTGGGCTAATATCAAGCGCAAGAAGGAAGCTACTGATGCCGTCAAGGCCAAGATCTTCACCAAGATCGGCCGTGAGATGGCTGTCGTTGTTAAGGAGGGCGGCCCTGATCCCGCTAATAACGCCAAGCTCCGCGATCTTATCGCTAAGGCCAAGGCTAACAACGTCCCCAATGATAATATCGACAGGATAATCAAAAAGGCAGCCGGCGACGGCGAGAAGAACAACTACGAGGATATGGTATATGAGGGCTACGGCCCCAGCGGTGTTGCCGTTATCGTTGAGTGCCTTACAGACAACAAGAACCGTACCGCCGGCGATATCCGCCACTACTTTGATAAGTTCGGCGGCAATCTCGGCACCAGCGGATGCGTGTCCTTTATGTTCAGCGATAAGGGTACCGTTATCCTAGAGAACAACGGCGCCGATGAGGACAAGCTTATGGAGGACTGTATGGAGGCAGGCGCTGACGATTTCAGCGTGGATGAGGATGTTGTGGAGATCAGCTGTGATCCCAATTCCGTCTCCGCAGTAAGAGAGGCGCTCGAGGGCATGGGATATAAGGTGCTTTCTGCTGAGGCTGAGAAGGTGCCTTCCAGCTATACTAATCTTGACGACGAGGATGCTGTCAGAAAGATGAACCTTCTTCTGGAGCATCTTGAGGACAACGACGATGTTCAGAATGTTTTCCACAACTGGGGAAATATGCCTGAGGACGAAGAAGAGGACTGATGATGGAACGGATCAGAAAAGCACTGGTGATCGGAGGGATCGTTATGTCGATGCTGTTTGCAGGCTGCGGATCATCCGACAGCGGAAGTTCGGGGACCTTATCCGCACAGGAAAGCTCCTCGGTGAGTGAGGTCTCTGCGGCTGAGAGTGCGGTCCCCGCTGAGGAAAGCACAGCCGGCACCTCGTCGGATGAGGCTGCCGTAACGACACAGCATCCTGCGAAGGAGGCTTCGGAGTATGGCAAGGTCATTGCTTTGACCTTTGACGACGGCCCAAACACCACCTGCACGCCTATGGTGCTGGATCTTATGGAGCAGTACGGCGCAAGATGTTCATTCTTCGTGATAGGGCAGAACATCAACGATGAGTCGGCCGAAGTGATGAAGCGTGCCTATAATATGGGCTGCGAGATCAACAATCACTCAAAGACACATTCATATATGAACAAGATGGATGCTGACGCTATCAAGGAGGAGATCAAGTACACCTCCGACCTGGTGGAAAAGTACACCGGTGAGCCGACGAAGTTTTTCCGCCCGCCTTACATCGCTGTCAATCAGACGATGTTCGACTCCATCGATATGCCCTTTATCAACGGAAAGGGCTGCAATGACTGGGAGGAGAAGGTGACTGCTGAGGAGCGCGTCAAGAAGGTGCTTGAACAGGCCGAGGACGGAGATATAATCCTCCTGCACGATCAGCCCACGAACTATCAGACGGTAGAGGCGCTGAAAACGATCATTCCCGAGCTTCAGAAGCGGGGCTTCGAGCTTGTGACTGTTTCCGAGCTGTTTTACGCCAAGGGCATAACTCCCGTGAGCGATTCCACCCCGAAGATATATACCAACAGTATGCAGACGGGGAATTGGTGAATAAAAGATTGTATAATAATACCGGCGTTCCCGATTCGGGAGCGCCGGTCCATTTTATTCTGTTGGTGCTTTTTCTGTTTCCGTTTTCTTGGAATGCAGCGTGAATTTCGATTCTGTGCCGTTCAGGAGCTTTTTGAAGTTTTCGTAGTGTCTGACTATGACCAGCAGCGCCGACAGCGCCGAAACTATGAGAACGTAGTAGCTCTCAGTCCCCAGTATCGCAAGAGTGATAGGGCAGGCTGCCGAGGCTATGCAGGAGGATATTGACATTATCTTTACCGTGAAAAGTATGGTAAGGAACAGCGCCATTGCGATGAGAGCCATTCTCCAGTCCACGAACCAGATCGTTCCGAAGCCGGTCATAAAAGCCTTGCCGCCTTTGAAGCCGTACCACACGGGGAAGCAATGCCCCAGCATACAGAAAAGCCCTGTGAATGCGGCACCGAACTGTCCGCAGCCGAAGGCATTCCCGAACACTATCATCGCTGTGCATACGGGTATCATCGCCTTGACTATATCAAAGACCATTACCACCCAGGCTGCTGCATTGAGTCCATAAACGCGTTTGAAGTTGGTAAAGCCCGGGTTGCCGCTGCCGAGGGTGCGTATGTCCTGCTTGTAGATGAGCTTTGAGAGCATGATAGCACCGTTTATGCCGCCCATAAGGAATGCGATGACCGCAAACACTCCGCAGCAAATATAAAATCCTACACTCATCAGCTCACCACCAGAATCAATTCATAGATGTCCTGTCCGCCCTTGATATCATATATCTCGAGACGGGGATATTTTTTCTTTGCGTATGCTGCCAGTTCGGAGGAGATCCCTTTTGCAGCATCCTTGCCCTCGATTATCATAAGCGCCGAGTGGCTCGCAGGCTCCATAAGCTTCAGCGAGCTTACGGCCGTATCGAGGATGTCGGTATCGGCTGAGACAACGTCCTTGCCGATGATGCCGATATACTCACCCTTTTCTATGGTGATGTTGCCCAGCTCCGCCGCACGTATGCTTCGGGAGATCTCGGCAGTCACAACGCCCTCCATAGCATCAGTCATATTCTGCTCGATCTCGTCGGTGCTGCCTAAGGTCAGGTCAAGCATCGAGAGAACGGATATGCAGTCGCCGATGGTCTTGGTGGGGATGACTCTTATCTCGGACTTGGTATACAGCTCTCCCGCCTGTCTGGCAGTGAGCAGGATATTTCCGTTGTTGGGAAGGATGAACACGGTATCGGCGTTTGCCTTATCGAAGGCGGCAAGTATATCGCTGGCCGAGGGATTGGAGGTCTGTCCGCCGTCAATGATAACATCGGCACCCATATTGAGCAGCTCCTGCTTGAGACCGTCACCGCTGGCGACGGCGACCACAGCATACCTGCTTCTGTCCTTCTTCTTTGCTTCCTCACCGGCGATGACCTCGCTGTGCTGGAGCATCATATTCTCGATCTTGATAGTCAGGAACTCGCCGAAATGCTGGCAGTACTCCAGCACCTTATAGGGTGACATAGTGTGTACATGGAGCTTGACTATCGTACCGTTCTTGAAGGCGACTATCGAATCGCCCAGAGTGGACATATAGCTTATCAGCGTGTTGATATCGAACTTTTCGGGATCACACTTGATCTTCTGCAGGCGCACCAGTACCTCGGTGCAGTATCCGAACTCGAGGACGCTGTCCTCGGTGAAAAGCTCGGTATTGACAGTCTTGGAGGTGCTTGCGTGTATCGAGGACAGATCGGGGCTGCTTTCTACCGGTTTGCCGGTAAGGCAGCTGAGCATACCCTCAAGGATATAGATGAGGCCTGCTCCGCCGGAATCCACCACACCTGCTTTTTTCAGCACATCCAGCTTATCGGGCGTATGCTCAAGGGATACCTTTGCCTTGCCGATAGCGAAGGAAAGCATCTGCTCCAGATCCTCAAAGCTCTCGGCTTCTATGGCTTCGGTAGTCTCTCTTGCAACGGTGAGTATTGTGCCCTCTGTGGGATCGATGACCGAGCTGTAGGCCTGTGTCACGGCTTTGCGGCAGGCGGCCTTTATCTCATCGAGAGACGCCGAATCAAGCCCCTTGAAGCCCTCCGAGAGACCTTCAAAAAGCTGGGAGAGTATTACACCCGAATTTCCTCTTGCCGACAGCAGCATACCGCGGGATACACAGGCTGCGGCTTCTGACAGCGAGCTGCCGTCAGACAAAGCGCCGGCGCCGCCCTGGATAGTCAGAGTCATATTGCTTCCGGTGTCCCCGTCGGGGATAGGGAAAACGTTCAGATCATTGACCTCAGAGCTGTGCAGATCGAGGTTTGCAGCTCCGCTCTTGACGGAGTCACGGAACATACTTCCAGTAAGACTGAGAGTACTCATTACTTAGCAGCCTCCCCGGCCTTATATGTTACTTCATTTCCGAATGCCCACAGACCGACAGCGTCGGCACCTACGGACACACCGATGATAGGTCCGAAGGGAACGATCACCAGCTTCTTGTTGGGAAGCTTCTCGGCGACGAGCTTCTTGATATCTTCCAGCTCTTCTTCGGTGATGTCTGCCTGAGATACATATACGCAGTCGTCCTGAACAGCATCGTTGGCGCCTGCCGCAGCAGCCATATCAACGATCTCGGCCAGAGAAGCGGCTCTGCCGCGGACTTTCTTTACAGGCACCTGAGCACCGTTGGCGTCAGCGATCATAATGGGCTTTACAGCCATAAGGTTTGCCTGATAGGCTTCATCGTTCTCGACTCTGCCTGTGCGTCTGAAGCTTTCCAGAGAGTAAACGGTCATGAACTGATTGACTTTCTTTCTCTGAGCGGTGACTTCGTCAACGATCTCATCAAAGCTCTTGCCTGCTTTGACGAGCTTCGAGGCATAGATAGCCAGCATACCGATGCCGATGCTTCCGTTGAGGGAGTTGATGCAGCTTATCTTGGCATCGGGGAAATCCTTGAGGACCTCCTTGGCAACGACTGTGCCGGTATTTACGGAACCGGACTGTCTGTTGGAGATGCCGATATATATTACGTCATAGCCTTCGCTGAGATACTGTCTGAAGATGCGGTCAAATTCGCCGGCGGGGACCTGAGTGGTGGAGAGCTTCTCGCCTTCTCTCATCATGCCGAAATACTCGGCAGGGGAATACTGCTCCCATGTCAGCGAGGCCTTGTTTTCCTTGCCGTCGCGTACGAAGTACATGGTTGCATAATCCAGGTCGTACTTTTCCATCAGTTCAGCGGTGAGGTCCGAGCATGAGTCGGAGATGATCTTGATCTTTCTCATATTAATTAAATCCTTTCCGTACAATTTATATGCCAGAACAGACCTCTTCGGATACAATTCTGACATTATAAGTCCATTTTACATCATATGCACAAAAAAATCTACATACAAAAACGCGCTTTAGCACAAAAAATGTGCACAAGCGCGAAATTGTAACAAAAATTAATTGTTTTGACTATTAGCTGCCAGCAGGTCGAGCTGACCGTTGAACAGAACTCTTATCCTGTTGAGGGACTGTTTCATCTTGACAGGATCATCCGAGACCTTATCCTGCAGCCAGCGTATCAGCAGCCCGAAGAATGCTTCTTCATAGAAGGTACAGATTATCTCCAGATCCTGGGGAGGGAGCGTATCGAGGCAGCCTTCGGCCTCAAAGGTCCTGATGATAAGGCTTCTTATCTTCTCGCCGACGAACTTGGACATCCTCTCGTGTCCGAGAGATTTATAGCAGTTCATCCAGACCTTTTTATACTCTGTGGCCAGTTCCATAAAATCAAACATAGCCGACTCGGTAGAGCTGTTCTGGTATATATCGTTCATCTTATTCTCGATGAAGGTCGTGAACACGTCATAGATGTCGTGAAAGTAGTAATAGAAGGTGTTTCTTGTTATGCCGCACTCGGTGGTTATATCGCGGACCGTGATCTTGGTCAGCGGCTTTTTCTCGGCAAGGCGCATAGCGCTTTCGATTATAAGATTCTTTGTGATCTGTGCCAATCTGCTGTTCACCCCTTTTCACAGTGGATCTGCTTATCCTATAGGCAACACCGCACAACCCGCGGCTTGCGCCTCTGCACGTCATCTGCTTGCATATTTTCCGTCATAGCACACAAATTTTCCTTGCCGGGCGAAAAGCGAATTGGTCTTCGCTCGCCCGCCTGCGTCAAATTTATGCA